>CBFGLP010001208.1:0-8865 GCA_965649595.1 uncultured Myxococcales bacterium
GCGTCAAGTTGGTGTACGGCAGCAGCACGTAGAGCACGATCCAATAGGTGATCGCGACCTGGACGCCGAGCTGCATCAACCCGCGGTGCACCGCCGGCTTCCACAGCATGTTGGCGGTCAGCGGGACCAACACGAGCCCGACCGAGTAGAACTCCTGCTCGCGCTCGAGCGAGGTCCCGAGCAGGCTATCGATCTGGCCCATCGCCCAGGGGGCGAACCACGCATGATCGTGGATGCGCACGATCAGGCTGACCGCGAGGATCAAGAAGAAGCGCTCGCGCCCGAAGAAGCGCGTCCACACGTCGGACCTGCTCAGCACGCGGGCGAGCCCGATCGCGATCACGTAGGTCGCGATCGACTCGAACAGCACGATCCCGCCGGTGACCGGCTGGATGATCAACACCGACGCCAGGTAGCCCGGCACGATCGCGCCCGCGAACACCCACCCGAACGCCTCGGTGAAGAACAGCACGACTAGCAAGCCGACCAGCACCGGCAGCAACATCGACTGATCGAGGCCCCGCGCGGGCAGTAGCTCGAGCACCAGCTGGTCACCCATCGTTACCGTTCGCCAACGCTGCCGCCGAGCACCCGCAGCCAGCCACCGCTCTGCGTCTGCACTCGACGGGCAGGAATCGAGGATCGAGCCATCAACACGATGTGCTCGTGAAGCGCCGGCTTGAAGCCAGGCAGATCGATGCCACGCCGACTCTCGACGCGCGTGAGCACCCAGACGTCATCGCCCTCGTCGTCGTTGCCGCGGACCGCATCGAGCTCGAGCTCGACGCCCTCGCGGACGACCTTTCGCATCAGGCGATGCGCCTCGTCGAGCGGCTTGCCGATCAGGCGGGCAAGCACGGCTCGCATGTCCGAGGGTGAATCGTCGGTGAACAGCCCAGGGTAGCGACGCGCGAGCACCTGGCGCAGGCGCGGATCGACGTACTCGATCTCGCCCCAGACCGTGGAGATCAGCGCTCGCACGGGCAGCTGCTCGAGCAGCTCGAGCGCCCAACGCTGCTCGTTTCGCAGCATTCGGAGCCCCCCGAAGATCGTCTCGACCCGGTCGCGCAGGCGCGGACGAGCGGCCTGCTCGCGCAGCAACGCTCGCTCGCGTCGACGCAGGATCGCGACCGCCATCTGCCGCCCGAGGGTCTCGAGCGCCTCGACGCGCTCGCGCTCGAGCGTGGTCGCCTCGTCGATGTGGACCAACCACACTCCGAGCAGGTCGCCCTCGACCTGCAGCGGCACGATCAGGCTCTGCCCGCGCGGCAGCAGAGCTTTGGTCCAGCTCGGACGCCGCGTCAGCCAGGTCGAGCGCAGCGGAGCCCGACGCAGCTCGAGCTCACCGCGGGCGCGCAAGGCCTCGTGGCCATCGCCATCGAGCCCGGCGCTGGCCTGCACGAGCGCCGTGAAGCGCCCGGCCGGCCGCTCACAGATCGAGCACGCGGCCCCATCCGCGACCACCTGCTCGGCGTAGACTCGCCCGAGCTCGGCAAGGTCGTCCCAGAACCCGGCCTCCTCGGCCTCGCTCTCGGACTTGTCGGCCCCGGCCGCTCGCACGACCTTGGCGTGGAGACGCTCGAGCCCGGCGACGGTATCCCGCGCTTGGCCGATCCAATAGGTCAACGTCACACCGATCAACAGCAACGCCGGTCGAGCGCCGCCAGAGCGCAGGATCCCCTCGTTGAACAGCCAAAAGTCGACGACGAGCAAGATCGTGCCGAGCAAGCCGACCGCCAGCAGCCCGACGCGGCCGCTCGATCGGTGCAAGATCCACAGCATCAAGCCACCGAGCGCCGTGGCGAACGCCCAGCTCCAGCCCCGCGGAGCGGTCTGCCAGACGACCCCGTCGGCCACACCCGCGAGCGCGTGGGCTTCGACCTGCGCGGTGCTCAGGGGCCCCGCGGGCGTGTCGATCATCAGCACATGCTCGGGCGCCGAGAGCCCGAAGAGCACGACTTGGCCGTGGAAATTGGACGTCGAGATATCGCCACCCATGACCCGCTCGATCGGCAATGTCGGCAGCCGATCCGCTGGCAGCAGCCAATGGACCGGCAGACGATCCCGACTGGGCAAGGTCCAAGCCATACGCTCGATCAGCTTGGTCAGGCGCATGTCCTCGGTCAACGCGAGGTCACCTGGCACGAGCCCGCCGGCTGTCCACGCCGAGTCGCCAGCTTCCGGCAACACCAATCGATTTTGCTCGACCGCGTCGCGAACCACTCGCAGGTCCTGCAGGCGAGCCTGCTCGGCTGGGCTGGGCTGGCCAGGGCGATGCTCCAGCGCGTCGAGCTCGGCGAGCAGTCGCTCGCCGGCCCCGATCGCGAACATCGGCTCGTGACCGACTGCAACGATCGCGGTCGGCTGGCCGGCACTGACCGCGACGACCAGCTCGACCAGGCGATCGTCGGGCCAAGGTGGCGGACCCCAGCTCGCGCTGATCGCTTCACCATCGGTCAGCAATACGACCTTTTCAGTGGTCCTACGGCCGAGATCGAAATGCTCGGACAGCGTGAAATAGGTCCGCTGCAAGCCGCGATCGACCACCCGCGTAAGCCCGAGTAGCTCCAGCAAAGCGACCAACACGACCGCGGCGAGCAGCAACACGACCCCGCGTCCGAGCCGACTCAGCTCGCGGGGGGAATTCCGACCCACGCCGCCCTGCGGGGCTTGCTTCTCGAGAGATCGATACATCGCTCTATGAGGTGACCCGAGCCAGCCGAGGAGGCCCCGCGGCAGGCTCAATGAGATGTGTCAACCTTAGTAGTTCACGGAATCGCCCGTGCCAACGCGAGGGCGTTTGGAGTGCCCCAACCCGCCGAAAGATCCCAATTCGGCCCCGCGAAATGAAACTCCGTTGCGCCGATGGTGATATCGCGAAAGGTCAAATAGAGCATCGCGTTCATGTAGCCGACTCGCTCCATGGCCTTGGCCTTGGACAATTCGACATGGAGCATCTATCGCTTGCAATGATGATACCCGTCGTGGCCCGACCCACGATCATCCACAACAACGGAATCCGAGCGTATCGTCTCGCGTGCCCCGCTGACGATCGCTGTCGGACGCGCAGCGCAGGCTGCCCTCGTCGCTGAAGCGACCACCACCGCGGCGCCGGCACTGCGTCGTCGAGTCTCCGCCCTCCGAGGCGCAGGCGTTAGTCCACTCCCACACGTTCCCGCTCATGTCGAACAGGCCGAGCACCCCCCCCTCGCAGGTGGTCAGCGCTCCCGACTCGAGGATGTCGGAGTGGCCCGCGTCCTCGCCGTTGCACGCCAGAGGATCGAAGTCCGGGCCATAGGGATAGGCCCTCGTCGCGCCCGCCGAGCAGGCCGCATACCAAGCGTCGCCTTCGGTCGCGCTGTCCCAGCTGCCCGGACCGCCGTCGAGAGCCCCGCACAGCCGCTTGCCTGCCCACGCGCAGAACACCATCGCGTCGCACCAATCCACGCCCACGACTGGGAGGCTGGGATCGATCTGATCGGTCCAATCCTGCGGCACGAAGCCCAGCTTCCACTCGCATCCGGCCGGCAGCACGCTGGTGTCGAAGTCGACGGCGAGCATCGCCGCGTATTGGGCGTTGTCGACCTCGCGGGCGTCGATCATGAACCCACCCGCATCGACCTGCTCCGCGCTCGGGCACTCGCCACACCCCGGGGTCCCGCACACGTCCGCGCACGCGCCTGGCTCGAAGCCATCGGAGCCTTCCTCCTCGACGGCCGTGTCCGCGTCCGCGTCGTCGTTACCGACGTCGCTGGGTGCCGGACAACCCACGAGCACGAGGGCGAGCAAGGACGACCATCGCGACGAGGAGAACACCTGCATACTCCAGGGTGTAGACCTCGTCGTCGCGATGTCTCGCGACTAGCGCGTATTCTGGTCCCAACGCGGCCCTACGACCCCCGTGGGGCTGACGAAGCCACTTCAGAACACGACTCGGACCCGGTCCGAGGATCAGCGCCTGAGCCCGGCGACCACGACCAGCAGCTCGCTCCCGACTTCGAAGGGCTCGCCGTCGAAGCTGCCCGAGAGCTCGCGCAGCTCGAGCCCGGCCGAGGCCAGCGCGGCTCGAACCTGCTCGCTCAGCAGGTAGCGCTGGCGCAGCAGCCCCTCGACGAAGCGCTCCTCGCCGACCGGGACGTGCAGGTAGGTGACGTCGATGCGCTGGGCGGGCTTGTCCCAGCGGCTGCGCTCGAGCACCTCCCAGGGCTGCTCGTCCAGCTCGATCACCTTCACCCGCTCGAGCCAATCGTCGGACTGATCGTCGGGATCGGCCTCGTCGTGGAATTCGTCGGCTGCCCACGCGTCGAGCAACAACAGGCCGTCCTCGCTGAGCAGCGCGGCGACGTTGCGCAGCGCTGCCGAGAGGCTCGCGTCGTCGAGCAGACAGTAGAGGCTGCCGTGCGGGAGCAGCACGCGATCGAAGCCCTTCGGCCCTAGCGCTCGCAGACGCTCCGGCAGGCTCGGATCTGTCATGTCGGCGGTGACCAGGTGCAGCGACGCTGCGGTCTGCGGAGCGAGCCCGGCTCGCCGCTGCTCGGCCAGCTCGATCAGCTCGGGATCGATGTCGACCCCGACGAGCGTGCGGTCGGGATCCTGCTCGGACAGGGCCGCGAGCACCCGCGCGTCACCGCAGCCGAGCTCGACCACCGCCCGGGCGCCAGCGCAGCGACGAACATAAAAACTCAGGTCGCCGGGGTTGCCGTCGTGCACGGCGGCGTAGAGGCGCGCGGGGTACTCGGTGCTCACGGTCCGGGAGTGTGCGCGGGGTCGATCCCGACTTCCAGCCCGACCGAGCGCATCAGCGCCAGCGCGTTGCTGCGCTCGACCACACCCGGGCGCATCCGGTAGTCGAACACCAGCCGCCCATCGACGAACTCGTCCTGGAAGTGCACGTTGGCGGTGCTCGGCGCGAGGGCCTCGGCCGCCTGCGCGAGCGCGAGGTCGTGGGTCGTGAGCAGGCCGATCGCGCCACGCTCGATCAGGCTGCGCAGCAGCGCCTCGGCGCCGATCCGGCGATCGTGCGAGTTGGTCCCGTGGAAGATCTCGTCGAGCAAGAAGAGCAGCGGGCCTTGGCTCGCCAGCTCGCTGATCGTGCGCAGCCGAGCTAGCTCGGCCCAAAACCGCGAGTGGCCCTCCTGCAGCGAGTCCTGGACCCGCAAGGTCGCGCCGATCCGCAGCGGCGAGAGCTCGAGACGCTCGCCCCGGATCGGCCCGCCCGCCAGCGCCAGCACCACGTTGACGCCGACCGTGCGCAAGAACGTGCTCTTGCCCGACATGTTCGAGCCGCTGATCACGTAGGCGCGCAGCGGATCCCCGAGCGCGAGCGAGTTGCAGACGCAGCTTCGCCGCGCGAGCAAGGGGTGCCCGAGCTGCTCGCCGATCAAGCGGGTGCCCGGATCCTCGACCAAGGTCGGGAAGGGATCGTCGGGGTTCTCGAACGCGTGGCTGGCCAGCGACGCGAGCGCCTCGAGCTGGCCGAGCGCGCCGATCCACTCCGCGACGCGCGGGCCCTGCTCGATCCGCCAGCGCTCGATCGCCGCCGCGAAGTTGGGCCCCCACAGCAGCAGCAGCGCGAAGGGGAAGAACAACGCGTTGCGCTGCGCCTCGTAGAACCCACCGAGCCGACGCAGGCGGGCGATCGCCACCGACGCGGCCGGCAGCGACCCGGATCCACGCAGCCGCTCGACCAGCGCGCGCAGGTCGGGATCTTCGAACGACTCGCGCTCGAGCCGAGCGAGCAGTCCGGCGAGCACCGAGAGCTCGTGGCTCGAGCGATCGAGCGGTCCGGCGATCCGCTCGAGCGCGTCCTTGCTGGCTCGATACACGCCACCCGCGATCAGCCCGGCCAGAACCAGCAGCCAGGGCCCCAGCTCGATCGCCCACGCGACCACGCCCGCGACCGCGAGCACGGGCACGACCACCCCGCCGATCCGCCACAGCCGAGCGAGCCCAGCCGAGGGGACCGCAGGCGCGCTCGCCCACGCGATCAGCGAGCGCGGGCGGACCTCGACGCGCAGATCGTCGCCGAGCAGCGCGAGGTCCTCTCGCAGATCGAGGCGATCGATCAGCGCCTTCACGCTCTGCTGTCGCCGCCTCAGGATCGCCACGCGCTCGCGCGCGGGCAGCTCGTCGCCCAGACCACCAAAGGGGCCGGCCAGCCAGCGCGCCAGCGTCTCTTCGCCCGCGCGGGTGCGGGCCCGACACAGCAGCTCGAACAGCGAGCCGCGGCCGAAGAGATCGAGATCGGCCGCGTAGGGATGGTCGCCCTCGTCGAGGTAGTCCTGCGCCTGCACGCCGCGACCCGCCCACTGCTCGTCGAGCCGCGCGAGGCCGTCACGCAGGTGCTCCACGGCCCGCCGCGCCCGACCCCGCGCTCGCGCGAGCCGATCGTGGACGACCACCAGCACCACGAAGGCCAGCAACGGAACCACGCAGGCCCAGCTCGGCAGGCGATCGATCCACGCCGCCACGCCGAGCCCCGCGAAGAGCAAGAAGCAGATCCCACGCGCCTGCGAGATCCGAGCGTCGCGTCGCTCGAGCCGAGCCAGCAACGCCTCGCGCTCGGCCAAGCGCGCGAGATAAATCTTGCGTGGCTCAGGCGCGCGCTCAGCCACCACCGAGCACCTGCTTGGCCGCGCCGAAGTCCGCGTGCGAGCTAGCCATCTGCCCGCGCATCTGCTCGTCGACCAGCGCCGAGCCGCCGTCCACGAAGCTCAGCGAGCTCGACCCCGCCACGAAGCGCCGCGCCTCCCCTTCCCCGCTGATCGAGCACTCGGCCTTCTCGCTCTTCCAGTCGTCGAACATCTCCGACCACTTCAGGCACTCGCCCCCGCGCAGCGTCAGGACGTCGCCGCCGCTGCACACGATCGTCGTGTCACCGACCACCAGCCCCGCCGCGCCGAGCCCCGCGTAGAGCTGATCGCCCGCGAACGTGAAGGTCTTGAAGGTCGTCTCGCCCGCGTCGGCGTCGGTGTAGCTGACCTGGCAGGGCGAGTAGATCGCGAAGTCGAACGTGCGCTCGGCCCCGCCATCGGCCTGCATCACCTTGTCGCCGCGGACCTCCCAAGCGACCTTCGAGCCCGCGGTCTCGCCCGGCAGCACCCACGCCCCTTGCCAGCGCTGGGCCGCCGCCGCGAAGTCGAACCCGGCGAAGGGGCCCGTCGGCGCGTCCTTGGGGGTCTCCGGCACCGGCTCTTTGGTCCGCTCCCCCGTCGGCTTGGGCTTGTCGTCGTCTTCGCGCGAGCAAGCGAACGAGAGCAGCAGGCACGACACGAGCGGAACGAGCTGGGCTGGTCGCATGGGCAGCGGGAGGATAAGGGGCAGCCGCCGAGCGAGGCCACCCGGCGGTCACTGCGGATCTCGCTCGCGCTCTCCCAAGGCCCGCGGACAACCCGCGACCGATTGACGCGCTCCCTCACCGTGTCGGCTCACTCGATCGATGATTGGTCGAGGATATTTCGCTCGAACCGAAAACCGTCCTTTTGGCCAAGCGTGACCGACCCGCGGGCCGCGAATTTCTAACAGTGGCTCGACATAAAACCGTGATATCCAACATCACGACGGTGATTCGTTCGGTCCGCCCCTGACGCCATGACTGGTCGTTCGCGCGAAATCGAGACGAACCCCACGCCGGACGGCGTGTGGCTTGCGGGACCTGCGGGACGTGCCAGGGTCGCGCGGATCAGCAACACGGTCGTGCGGATCGACATCGATGGACACGCCTACGGCGAGTTCGCGGAGCCGATGCAGCAGAGCCTCGACGGGCTGCTCGGATACCACGGGCGCATCTTCGTAGCCGTCGATGCCGAGGCGATGGCGAGCTACGACGGGCGCTTTCGCTACCTCTGGACCGAGTGGATCAAGAAGAACCAAGCCGCGATCGACGGGCTGATCATGCTCGTGCGCAACGAGTCGTCGCGCGTCGCCGCGGTGGTGATCAACGCGGTCGCTGGCGGCGACGTGATCAACTCGTGCACGGATCGCGATCAGTTCGAGGATCGACTCTACGACGCGGTGCTGCGCTGCCGCAGCCGCGATTAGGCCTAATCAGACGAGCCGGCTCGCGACCACCTTGCGCCGCATCAAGCGAGCGGTGCCCGCGGTCGGCATCAGCAGCCCCTGCCCGTCGCACTCGAGGTGCGCAGCGTTGGCTTCGTCGGTGTCGATGTGCATCTCGAGCCGAAACTCCGGCGAGACTCGGACCATCACGTCGCCGAACACGAGGTCGCGATCTGCCGAGTCGATCGCGACCTCGACCACGTCACGATCGACCACCCCGAACTGCTCCGCGTCGTCCGGCGACATGTGGATGTGTCGCCACGCGCAGATCACCCCTTCGCTGATCGTCAGCGTCCCGGCTGGCCCCCGCAGCGTGATCCCGGGGCTGTTCGCTACGTCGCCCGACGCCCGGACCGGCGCGTCGATGCCGAGCAAGAACTCGTCGGTCCGGCTGATCTCGACCTGGCAGCGGCTGCGCTCCGGCCCGAGCACTCGGACCCCCTCGATCGTCCGCTTGGGCCCGATCAGATCGACCTTCTCCTCGCACGCGAACTGACCCGGCTGCGAGAGATCCTTGCAGGGCGTGAGCCGGTGGCCCTTGCCGAACAGGTGCTCGACGGCCTCGCTATTGAGGTGCACATGGCGAGCAGAGATCGCGATCGGGATCATGCGCGCCGCGTCGCCCTCGTGCCCGAGCGCGACCGTGTCGCGGCCAGCCAGCAACGCCGCGGCCTCCGAGGCCAGCTCGAGCTGCTCGTCGGTCGCGACCGCCAACAAGCGGACGCGGCTGTGCGGCAGCGAGAACTCGGCCACCTTGGCGTCGAGCGAGCGCGGATCAACGCGGATCGTCCGGTTGCGCTCCTCGTC
>CBFGLP010001209.1:0-2858 GCA_965649595.1 uncultured Myxococcales bacterium
CTCGGCGAACGGGCGGCCGGTACGCCGAGGTGGTCCTGCTGCGCACGCTGGTCTATCGGATCGTTGGGCGCGTTGGCGTCGCGGTAGTCGAGGAAGCCGGCGTTGAGCGAGATCGGGGCGCCGGCCTCGTCGAACGAGATGTTGCCGGTCCAGACCTCGGACTCCAGCCAGCCGATGTACATGTCGTTGAACACCGACAGGTAATAGTCGGGGTACTCGTAGCTGAAGAACGCGAGGTTGTAGCTGATCGAGTTGACCGCCTCCGGGACCTGGGTGGTGAAGCGGATCTCGGTGTAGTCGTTGACGGTGCCCGCGAGCTGACCCGCGATCGTGTTCGAGCAGTCGCCCATGCCGATCAAGGCGGGGTTGTCGGTGCAGGTCTGCGCGCCGACGTTGTTGCCCTTGAGCGGGGCGGGCAGGTTGCCGGGGTCGAAGGCCCCGAGGTCACCGCTACACCCGAGCGAGCCCGCGCTGTTGAGCTCGCTGACCAGGCCCGAGCCGAGCACTACGTACTGGCTGCCTTCCTGGGGCGGGAAGGCTCCAGTCGCACCGAACGAGTTGCGCTTGCCCATCGCGCCCGGGTTGCCCGAGGTCGACGCGGTGACCTGGATCTCGTTGGGGCAGTTGAGGCCCATCGCGCGAGCGAGCGGCGTGTCGGCAGCGGCATCGCAGGGCGTGTGCGGCGGGATCTCGCAATCGCACAGCTGACCTTCGCCGCAGGGCAGCGTGCCGTCTTCGGACTCTCCGCCGAGGTCGAGCAGCGGGCCGTCGTTGCTGCTGTTGTCGTCGGCGTTGTCGTTGTTGTTGTCGTCCTCAGCGGTGTCCTCGTCGCCGAGCGAGCTGATGCCCTCATCTTCCTCGCCGTAGACACCAGTGCCCCCATCTCCGCTGTCTTTGCTGCATCCGAAAGCAAGCAAAGTCACTGCGGCCAACGAGACCACCGAAGCTGGCATCTCACAAAGGTACCGACGCGAACGACCGACGAGCATGAACCCACCGTAACAGCAGGACAGCAGTTCGGGCAAACCCTGGATCGGTATTGGGCCCGATCTCTCCAGCGTGAGCTGAACATCGATGAAATTTTAGGTCAGCGGAGACACATAAAAGGGCCAAAATTGGGCAAAGGACCGGCCGCGCGTTCCATCCAAGTCGTTCTCGGCTAGTCGACTTGGCGATCTGCGACACGGATTGGCGTGCTCGGATCATCGAATGCAGCCAATGATTCGAAATGGACGTGAGGGAGAGAGCTACGAACTCGATGCCCTTCCACCTGCGCAGCGTGCTTCGGATATAACCGCGCCCTCATGAGCGACGAGACCGCTGCATCGCGCGTCCACGAGGTTCCGAGCATCAAGGAGCTAGGACCTCGCTTCTTCGAGTTTCTCCAGCGACTCGAGCGGCCGGTCGTGTTCCTCGACATCGAGGCGACCGGCACCGACTTTCAGCGCGATCGAATCATCGAGATCTCGCTGCTGCGGGTCAACCCCAGCCCGATGGCGATCGAGGCTCCGCGAACTTGGCGGGTCAATCCCCAGCAGCGGATCCCGACCGAGGCCAGCGAGATCCACGGCATCGTCAACGAGGATCTCGCCCATTGTCCGACCTTTGCCCAGATCGCGCCCGAGATCGCGGGCGTCCTGCGTGGGGCCGACCTCGCTGGTTTCGCGATCAATCGCCTCGACCTGCGCCTGCTCAAGGCCGAGTTCGCCCGGGCCAAGGTCGAGCTCGATCTGTCCGAGCCGCGCTTGATCGATTCGCAGGTCATCTTCCACACCCGCGAGCCCCGCAACCTCGCCGCTGCTGTGCAGTTCTACTGCGAACAGGATCACAGCGCCGCGCACGGAGCCGAGGCCGACACGGTCGCTAGCCTGCGCGTGTTCGCTGGCCAGCTCGCCCGCTACGAGGATCTCGCGGTCGAGGTCGACGCGCTCGACGAGCTGACCAACTCGGTCAACTCGAACTTCGTCGACACCTCGCGGCGCTTCGCCTGGAAGGATGGCGAGCCCGCGTTCAACTTCGGCAAGCTCAAGGGTAAGCCGCTGCGCTGGGCTGCCGGCGACCCCGAGCACCGCGCGTACCTGCGCCGCCTGCTGCAGGGCCCGCTCGAGGACGACGCGCGCGAGCTCGTGCTCGACGCCCTCAACGGCAAGATCCGCACGCGAAAGTAATCTTTCTGAACGCCATTCGGCTGGCCTCTCCCGCGCCGGCAGAGCCGTCGCGGGTCCCCTTCCTATTGGCTGGCCAGAGCCTCCACGGGCGGTAGGTAGAGCACCGGCTCGAGCTCCGTGCAGTCGGAGTAGGTCTGGACGATCTGCCGGGCCTCCTTCGTGTCGGGCTCGACCTTGGTGAGCTGCTCGTCGAGGCTCTGCACGCATGCGCAGAAGGCCACCGCCGAGTCGAAGGTGGCCTTGTCGCTGCACTGCTCGACCATCCGCTGGAGGCTCCAGTGCATGAAGGGCAGCCGACAGTCGAGCGAGGGGAACTCGACCGCCAGCACGCACTCGCACAGCTCCTCGTCGCGGGGGATCTGCAGATCGCTGCAGACCGCCTGCATGTACGCGTCCTCGTTGCGCAGCCGATCATCGAACTCGACCGCGTTACCCAAGATCAGCTTGGGCAAGATCACGATCGCCAGCCAGGCGAAGCCCAGCGCCAACGGGAGCGCGATCAGTGCGCCAATGATGAACCCCCGCGCCCGAGAGGGCCGGGGGTTGTCGAGGTCCGCGAGCGTCGGCATGCGGTAACCTTATAAGCCCCCCACAGGCGTCGTGCACTCAGCCACGCACGGCCGCTGCGCGGCCGCGAGGTCGCTGTGCGACCCGCTTCGCGTTTGTGGTTGTCTGGTTTCGGGTTCGCAT
>CBFGLP010001210.1:0-2830 GCA_965649595.1 uncultured Myxococcales bacterium
GAGAGAGCCAAGTGCCCGTTTGGGCCTCAGAGGGGGGCTAGCTCTTTGGCCTTGCTGGGGCGTCGGCCTGGATCGGCCAGGGGACCTCGATCTTCTCGTCGACCGAGACCGTCTTGCCGAAGTCGTTGAGCGTGATCCCGACCAGCAGATCCGCGTAGCGCCACTCGAGCTTCACCGGGGCCAGCCGCTCGGGGATCGGCGCGTCGATGTCGGGCACTGTCCCCTTTTGCGAGCTCGGCTCGCCATATATCGCCCGATAGCGCTCGATCGTCTCGCGCAGATCCGCGAGCGCACGATCGCGCGGGACGTGATTGCGCCGCAGCGAGACGTGCCGCAGCGGATGCTCGGGGCTGTCGAACACGAACAACGCCCGGCCCGCTGGTCCAGGTAGGCGCGTAGGATCGAGATCGATCACCGCCGCCTTCGCGCACGAGATCCGCACCTGCGGATTCGTCTCCTTCTTGGACCGACGCCACACGATCGACGCCCCGCTGACCGCGTCGGGATCGTCGGCCTTGGCCAGCTCCGATTGCTTTTGCTCGCGCAGCCTCTGAACCCCCGCGCGCACGCTCGTGTCCTCGCAGGTCAGCCCGCGCTGGCCGAGCGCGCGCATCAGCGTGTCGATGTCGGTCGCTCCGATCGCGAGGCCGAACGCCTCGTTGGTCGGCGCGCGGGGCAGACCGCTCGGCGGCTGCTCGAACTGCGGTAGCTTGGTGTCGAGCGGCGGCAGCTCGCGCGGCTGCTGCTTTTTCCACACATAGTAGCCACCAGCCAACGAGAGCGTGACTGAGACGAAGACGCTCGCGCCCACGCGAACGCGCGAGCGCGAGCGTCCGGGGGATCGAGTCGACGCCTCGCTCACGGGCAGCTCGAGGGATCCGCCACGATGTCCGAGCACGCGGGTCCGAGCGCCCCGAGCACGGCGTCCTTGTCGGCCACCGCAACGCCCGCGTCGGTCAGCGCCATGTCGAGGTGCCCGACCAGCGCGTTGAAGTCCTCGATCGTGATGCCGAGCCCGGCGTGCGAGCTGGCCATATCGAGGCACTTGTTATCGCCGAGCGCCGTGAGCAGGCCGGTGTTCTCCATCCCGTACTCGCAAGGCCCGTCGATGCCACACACCTGACGGACCAAGCAGAGCTCGAGCCGCACGCGATCGGTGTCGGTGAAGTAGGGGGCCAGCGCCGCGTCGGCGAGCACGCGGTCGACGAAGTCGGTCACGACGGTCTGGATCGCCGGCTGCCGACCGACCCGCTGGTACACGGTCATGTCGTTGTTGGCGTCCTCGACGATATCGGGCGCCATGTCGGCGAGCGCCGTCATGATCGTGTCGATGTCGGCCTGCGCGACGCCGGCGTCGGTCAGCGCGTCGTTGAAGTGACCGGCGAGATCTTGAAAGTCGTTGGTCGAGATGCCGAGGCCCTCGTGCGACTCCTTCATGTCGCGGCAGCCGTCGGGCTCGGGGTACACCTGCGGCCCGCCGGTCAAGGAGCCGAGCTGCTTGACCAAGCACTCGATCACGATGCCAGGGTCGACGCCATCGTTGACGAAATAAGCGTTGATCTTGGGATCCGCGGCGATTCGGTTGACGACCGCGTCGGTGACGACCATGCGGATACCATCCTCGCCGCCGAGGCGATCGTAGAGGGTGCCCTCACCGACATCGTCGTTGCCCTCGTCCTCGTTGCCACCATTGCAGCCAGTCAGGGATGCGAGCGCGAGCGTCAACGAGCACGCGAGCAGGGAGTCAAACAATCGAAGCATGCGATCTCTTTCGTGAAGGGGGGGTCGTGGAAACGACCGGCGGATCATGTCGTGTTCCGCGCGAGCCGCCAACTCCGAAGAGATCATCAGGGGGTGGGTCAAAAGCGAGCGACTGAACCATCGCCGATGCGACGGTTTTGTCAGCTCGGACGACATCTACCCAATGCCCGAGCTACTGCTGCTGGATAACTTTGGAGCGCACGGCTTCGACGTGAAAATAAGCTCGGCTCCCCTCGACCCGCGCGACCCCACGAGCCCGCGTCGCTGGCTCGTCGACGATCTCCGAGGCGCGGCTGACCACGCTGACCTCGTAGGCGAGCTTGGCCATCGCATCGACCTCGCGCAGGTACTGCACGGTCAGCGCCCGGGCCTCGTCCTCGTCGGTCGCGATCACGGTAAGATCGGTCGTGTAGCCCTTGGCGTCCTCGGGCCAGCCCTCGGTGTGCTCGCGCTCGAACTCGCCTGCGGCTCGGCTCAGCAGCTCGGCGCGAACCGACACGCGGAAGGCCGCGGCGCTGAGCTGCGGCTGACCGTGGTCGGCCCGGTTGATCGTCTCGAACATGTGCGGGGTGATCCAGTCGCGGCGACCCGCGAGGCGGGCGAGCTCGCGGGCCTCACCGCGGCGGCTGTTCTGCCACAGCGACTCGAACACCTCCTCGACGACCAAGCTCGCGTAGCCGCTGCCCAGCTCGCCGCGCTCGAACATCCCGACGACCACGTCGACGGCTCGGTAGAGCAGGCGCAGGGCCTCGTCGAGATCGCCGTTGGGGTCGCCGATCGTCCACGAGCCGAGCACCGCGAGCGTCAGCGGGTTGCGGGGGTCGGCCTCGTGTGCGCGCTCGAGCGTCTGCTTGGCGCTGTCGTACTTGCCGAGCCGATAGAGCGTGATCGCCTCGTTGTATAGCGCGCTGCCGTGCTCGGGCTCGAGCGCCAGCGCCGACTCGAAGCGCTCGATCGCCTCGTCGAGGCGATCGAGATCCGACAAGCAGATCCCGTGCTCGACCAGCATCTCGACGTCGAGCGGGTCCTCGGCGAGGTAGTTGTCGTAGATCTCCTCGGCCTCTTCGAG
>CBFGLP010001211.1:0-4567 GCA_965649595.1 uncultured Myxococcales bacterium
GTGATGCCTGGCGACAACGTGCAGTTCACGGTGCGGCTGGGCAAGACGATCGCGTGCGAGGAAGGGTCGAAGTTCGCGATCCGCGAGGGTGGCCGCACGGTCGGCGCCGGCGTGGTCACGAAGATCCTCGAGTAGCCGAGCGCGCTCGGTCCAACCACGAAGGACGTGACGCCCGCCGCGTCACGTCTTCGTGTTTCAGTCCCTGGGATGGGCGGATGATCCGCCCTCCTGAACGTCCATCCACGTGGCTGTGAGTCGCCGCTCGGCATCGAGCGGGACTCCCGCCCAAAAAAACAACCCCCAGAGCTTGAACGGTGGAACGGGGCTTGCTACAAGCCAGCCTCCCCGCCGCCGAGGACTGCCATGGCCAAAGCTGGCAACCGCATCATTTTCTCGCTCGAGTGTCAGGTGTGCAAGCGCCGAAACTACTCGACCACCAAGAACAAGCGGACGAACCCGGAGAAGGTGAAGCTGGACAAGTACTGCCCCTTCTGCCGCCGCCACACCGAGCACAAGGAGACGAAGTGAGGCTCCTGAGTCGGCCCCACGCCAGTCAGTCCTCCAAGGACTGAAGGCGAGCCGACTTCGGGGTCCTCTCCGTGTCCCCACCCACAGGGCGTTAGCTCAGTTTGGTAGAGCAGCGGACTCCAAATCCGCAGGCCGCAGGTTCGAGTCCTGCACGCCCTGCTTCTTCTCTCCGATCCCGTACCCCCCAGCCGCCCACGATGGTGCCAAACGGTGCCATCGCGTGAGCGGCTCGACCCATGAAACGGCCCAAACTCTCCGGGTCGTGGGTCAGAACCGCCGCCAACGGTGCCATCCTCCCCGCTGAGGAGCACCGACTCAACAGATGGCCCGAGCCCGCAAACGCAAGAAGCAAGGTGCCGGCGAGTTCGATCCGACCCGCTGGGCCCACGCAACATTCGCGCTCTTCGCTTTCCTGGCGGCGTGGCTGTTCGGCCACATGGTCGAGGACGTGTGGGGGTGGGCGTGGTCCCGCTGGCCCGCGTCGATTGGGCGGCCCAGCGAGATGCTGTCGCGTGGGGTTGGAGTTGGCGCCGGGCTCGCGCTGGTGATCTGGCTCTGGACCCGCGAGCGCTACTTCAAGTTCATCAGCGAGGTCGCGGTCGAGGTCTCGCAGATCATCTGGCCGACCCGCGCCGAGATCCGGGCAGCGACGATCGTCGTCGTCATCATCACGATCATCTGCTCCATCATTCTCTTCCTCATGGACAGCGGTTGGTCGCACGCGACCGACTGGTTGTACGGGCTCTGACCTGCAGTTGAATCAGCCCCAGGGCTGACCAGGCGCTCACGGGCGCCGAACGTTTCCCCTCACCACTCCACGCCACCGGTTCCTCATGCCGACCGAAATCCAGGAACGAGTGCCCGCCGACCCCACGATGGAGTGGTACATCGTCAACACGTTCTCGGGCTTCGAGAACACGGTCAAGAAGTCGCTCGAGGATCGGATCAAGGCCAACTCCCTCGAGGAAGACTTCGAGGAGATCCTCGTGCCGTCGGAGCAGGTGGTCGAGCAGAAGGGCAAGCGCAAGGTCAAGCAGACCCGCAAGTTCTTCCCGGGCTACCTGTTCGTGCGCATGAAGCTGACCAAGGAAGCCTGGCACCTGGTCAAAAACACGCCCAAGGTCAGCGGCTTCCTCGGCGGCAAGGTCCCGCGCCCCGTCTCGCAGAACGAGATGGATCGCATGCTCGGACGTACCGAGCCCAAGGCACCGGAGGCCGTTGCGGCGCTGCCCGACGTCAACTACGAGGTCGGACAGCAAGTGCGAGTCAAGAGCGGCGCGTTCGCCAACTTCACCGGTGAGGTCGAAGAGGTCAACGCCGACAAGCGAAAGATCAAGCTCTCGGTCTCGATCTTCGGGCGTCCGACCCGAGTCGAGGTCGATTTCAGCGAGGTCGAGCCAGCGGGCTGATCAGATCGCCCGCGTCGGGTTCGGGCCTCGAGCGGTCCGGCCCGACTCGGCCCCCTGGGGCGCGGGCACCCGCCTTGGTATCCGACCGAGGTACGAGTTCACCAACGAGTCGGCGGAGCGCCGCCGAGTCATCCGAGACGCAAGAGCCATCGAGCCATGAAGAAGGTCACTGGGCAAATCAAGCTGCAGATCAAGGCCGGCCAGGCCAACCCCGCCCCGCCCGTCGGTCCCGCCCTCGGTGCGAGGGGTGTCAACATCATGGAGTTCTGCAAGCAGTTCAACGCGAAGACCCAGAAGGACCAGGGCATGGTCATTCCGGTGGTCATCACGGTGTACTCCGACCGCTCGTTCACCTTCGTCACCAAGAGCCCGCCGGCGTCGGTCCTGCTCATCAAGGCCGCGGGCATCGAGAAGGGCTCGGGTGAGCCCAACAAGAAGAAGGTCGGCAAGGTCTCCAAGGCCGACGTCCGCCGGATCGCCGAGTCGAAGATCCAGGACATGAACGCCTACGACATCGAGCAGGCGATGCGCACCATCGAGGGCACCGCGCGCTCGATGGGCATCGACGTCGTCGGCTGACGCCGATCCCGTGCTCCGATCGGCCCGTGGCGCCGATCGAGCTCCCCAGACTGGCAGGGCTCGGCCTCACCGACTTGCTCTGCCGAAGCTTCCCCGCCACAACACCTGACCCGAACCACCAACCGAACCACTGGGGGAGGGGCTCATCCCCCCGCTCGAACCCCGGGAGCCATCAATGTCCAAGAAGTACGACCAAGCGCGGTCCAAGATTGACCGTGACAAGCGCTACAGCATCGTCGAGGCCTGCCAGCTCGTGAAGGCGGCCTCCTTTGCCAAGTTCGACGAGACGATCGACTGCGCCGCGCGCCTCGGGGTCAACCCCAAGCACGCGGACCAGATGATCCGCTCGTCGGTCGCGCTGCCGCACGGCACCGGCAAGACCGTGCGCGTGCTGGTGTTCGCGAAGGGCGACCGCGCCGCGCAGGCGACCGAAGCCGGGGCCGATCACGTCGGCGCCGAGGACATCGTCGAGCGGATCTCCAAGGACAACTGGCTCGAGTTCGACGTGGCGATCGCTACGCCCGACATGATGGGTCTCGTCGGTCGCCTCGGCCGCGTGCTCGGTCCGCGCAACCTGATGCCGAACCCCAAGGTCGGCACCGTGACGATGGACGTCGCCACCGCAGTGCGCGAGCGCAAGGCTGGCCGTATCGAGTTCCGCACCGAGAAGACCGGCATCATCCACGCGCCGATCGGCAAGGTCAGCTTCGACCCCGAGAAGATCGAAGCGAACCTCACCACGCTGCTGCGCACCTTCCAGCGGCTCAAGCCCTCGACCGCGAAGGGCAAGTACTTCAAGAGCGTGACCATCTCGTCGACGATGGGTCCGGGCATCCGCCTGGACACCAACGAGATCGCGGCGATGGTCATCGAGTAGTTTTCCGAGTCAGGCGCCCGCGCCTGACTCGCCGCGCCCGCTCCACTCGACCAAGGATCCCAAGGAGGCCGAACCGAACCAGGTGCACTGAAGCACGCGCTCCGTGACGACCACGGGGCACTCCTGCTCGAGACAGCCGGTGGTCCCAGCGACCTCAATCGTGACGACGCAGCCCAACAGCTGAACCAGTCACATCCGGCCTAGGTGGGGGAGACGAAGTCGAACGGCATGCAGTAGGCAACCGGCACACGCCGGAGGCAGCGCTCGCCGGTCTTCCTCAGCTCCCGCATCGCGCTCGACAGGCGCCAAGCGGGCGAGACCGGCACCCGGAAAGGGAAGGGAAGAACCCCATGGACAAGACAACCAAACTCGCCCATTCCACCGCGCTGCGCGAGCGCATCGAGGACGTAAGCGCCCTCGTGCTCGTGGAGTATGACCGCCTCACCGTCGCGGAATCCGAGGATCTCCGCAAGAAGTTCCGCGAGGCCGGCTGCTCCTTCCGCGTCTACAAGAACTCGATCGTCCGCTATGCGGTCGCCGGGCTCGGCCACGAAGCCCTCGTCCCCCTGCTCAAGGGCGTGACTGGGGTGGCCTACAACCCCAACGATCCGGGCGCTCCGGCCCGTGTCGCTCGGGACTACGCCAAGACCAACGACAAGGTCCGCATCAAGGGCGGCGTGATCGACGGGACGATGCTCAACGCCGAGCAGACCGCCCGCCTCGCCGACATGCCCGGACCGCGCGAGATCAAGGCGCAGTTCCTCATGCTGCTTCAGACCCCCGCGACGCAGATGGTTCAGGTCATCCAGGCCTCTGCCCGCGACTTCTTGCTCGTGCTCAACGCCAAGAAGCACAAGGACGAGGAAGCCGCCGCCTGAGCGGTGGTCGTCCCGCGCTTCGTGTTCCAACGGTTTTCCAGAAAGCAGAGATCCACCATGTCGCAAGTCAGTGAAGATCAAGTCATCGATTACCTGAGCAACCTTTCGGTCATCGCGATGGCCGACCTGGTCAAGAAGCTCGAGGACAAGTGGGGCGTCAAGGCTGCCGCCGCCGGC
Organism: uncultured Myxococcales bacterium; assembly: GCA_965649595.1. Taxonomy (GTDB): domain Bacteria; phylum Myxococcota_A; class Polyangia; order Nannocystales; family Nannocystaceae; genus Plesiocystis. The sequence goes on from CBFGLP010001211.1 coordinate 4,449, forward strand.
GTCATGATGGCCCCCGCGGGCGACGCCGGCCCCGCGCCCGTGGTCGAGGAGAAGACCGAGTTCGACGTCGTGCTCAAGAGCTTCGGCGCCAAGAAGATCGAGGTCATCAAGGCGATCCG
>CBFGLP010001212.1:0-9489 GCA_965649595.1 uncultured Myxococcales bacterium
CAGCACCGAGATGCCGAAGTCGGCCAGGTACACCCGGCCTTGGTCGTCGATCAGCACGTTGGTTGGCTTGATGTCGCGATGGATGACCTTGCGCGCGTGCGTCTGCGCGAGGATCTCCGCGACCTCGATAGCGATCGACCAAAAGCGCTCCAGCTCGAGCGGCGCCCCCCGAGCGAGCTCCTTGAGATCGACCCCCGGGACGTGCTCGAGCACCAGCACCAGCTGATCGCCCACGCGCCGCAGCTCGCGGGCCTCGACCACGCCATCGACATCGAGGCTGCGGATCAGCTCGAACTCGTGGATGACCCGATCTTCGACGTCCTCGCCCTCGAGATCGAAGACCTTGGCGATCACCCGCCGACCGTCGCGCTCCGACTCGGCCTCGAATACACGCGAGTGCCCCGACTCGCGCAGGAGTCGAGTGACCCGGTACTCTGGCAACGGCAGCGTCATTCGATCACCGCGCAGGATCATGGGGATCCCGCGTCGCGGGCCGCGATCATAATGCGCTGCGTGACGGGTGCGCGGGGCAATCGTCGGCAAGCACTACCGGCCAAAGGGCCGAATCGAACGAAGGACCGAACCGAGGGTGGGGTCGTGCGTGCCCGTATCACGAATTGCGATTCATAAAACTCGCATTTGAAACCGTGGATGTCCGAAATCGCGCCGGTGCCTCGGCCAAAAGATCATCGCACTGTGCCTGGGCACGTCGTCGAGTGTGGGTGCGAGCTCGTACCCGACTCTTCATCAGGCACTACCCAACCCCTCGGTCGACACGATCATCAGGGCATATCACGACGGCATCGCCATGATGCACGATTTTGCTTACTCGCGGAGCTAGCCTTCGCCTTCGGCGGTCTCGCGAACCGCGACGTGCACGGGCGCCGGGCTCATGTCGTAGCGCACCACGTCGAGCCGCCACGTGCCCGCGACCAGCTTCACATCGTTGTTCCAAGGCCCGATCGCAACCGCGGTGTCGAACAGCTTCCTCGCCTCGTCCTCGGTGTCCGCGGTCTCGGTCGAGCAGCGCTCCAAGTTGATCTCGTCAGCGCCTTCGTACTCGAGCGCGTACCATCCATCCTCGGGGACCTCGATCGTGAAGCTCTGGTGCATCAAGAGCGCGAAATTGTACACCGGGCGCGCGGCGGAGTCGAGCCGCTCGTAGGGTCCATAGGTGTCCTCGCTATCGCAGTCGATGATCGACGAATAGCGCCACTCGCCGTTTGCGTCGCGGTCTACGTGCGGGACGTCGGCGCACATGCGATAGGGGGCCCAAGCGTATCCGGGAGCCGTCTGCCAGAACTCGCGCTCGAGATCCTCGAAGTCGGTCTCGTACACGGTCTCGATTGCAGCGATGATGTCGTCGCCGTCGAACTTCGAGCTGTACGAATAGCCGGCCGGGGCTACGTGGTAGAGGCGAGCGAAGGACTCGCCGCCTCGGGTCTCGATCAACCAACGGACGAAGTGAACTGCCACGCTGTACAGCTCTCCACCAAACTCCGTAGAGTCGGCTTCGATCGCCGCCCGTAGATCCCGCTCCTCGCCAGTAATGTAGTTGAGGCGGGGGTCGAAGGACTCAGCCAGCCCTTCGGACAGCGCCGGAACCTGGACCATGCGGAGCTGGCAAGCGACCGCGTGCACGAGCTCGTGATAGGTGGCGGTGGGGGAGGAGAAGGTGACACCGTCACGGGTGCTGCATCCGCCGACGAAAGACCGCTTGCATGCTTCCTCGGGCCAGTCTGCGGACAGGTACAAAGGGATGTGCTGGCGTGGCTCGATACCCAGCATGTCGGCAACGAACACCACGTGCCGCTCCAGCTCGGCGGCCGTTCCGGCGCACACGGTCAAGTTGTCCTTGGCGTAGATGTCCAGGTGCTCCGTTTGCCACACGAGCGGATAGTCCGGACGCTGGGTCTGGACATACTCGTGCACCTCGGCATCCATGCACGTGTAAATGGGCGCTTGCGGCTCGTCCGCGCAGGCGGCCAGCGGGCACGCGAAAACGAGAACGAGCGTGGTCTCGGGAGCGAGGCGCATGAGCATGGCAAGCGTGCCGCATGACTCGACCCCCTCCCACCCACATCCTTCGCCCTACTTCGGGACGCCCGCTCCGGCCCGCGTGGATATTGACGCTCTTGGCGCCTTCATGGGCGGTCATGGCGTGCAGCGACGATGGCAACACCTGCATCGGTATCGGCTGCAATGACGAAGTCGGCGATACGTCGATTGATGAACCAATATCTCGATGCTGGCCCAATCTTCCCGAGCAAGGAGCCGGCGCCGACGAAGTCGGCGAGGGTGATCCGGTCGAGGCCCTCGTCCACTCCTGCCAAGGCACCGGCAACGGATGGGCAACAATCCAATACCACGATTGGAACGGCAAGCTAGCGAGGGACCTAGCCTGCATCAATACGCCGCCCGAAATCAAGGATCCCAAGGTGGAGGACTGCCTGGACTATCCGCTCGATCTCACCGCGATCGAGCAGCCGCCGTGGGTGTGCTGCGTCGACGGCACCCAGATGCCCGAGCTACGAGACGCCTGCCACCTCGATTGTGGACACGCCGCGTGCAAGATCGCCGTCCAGAAGATCGAGGAGATAGCAGCGGCGATCGATCCACAAGGCATCGAGGCCGCCGAGCGATTCAAGGGCGACCTGCAGGCCTACGCCGACATCCTCGAGCTGCCCGACCAGCAGGAAAAGTGTGCGAAGCTCGTCCGCGACGCTGCTGGCGAGGTAGCCGTGGTCGACCTCCACGAGGCCCCGTCCGAGCAAGAGGACGGCAAGGACAAGATGGGCCACATCGAGAACCTGACGCTCCACATGCAGTGCGCAATCGAGACCGTGGAGCAGGTCCCCGAAGCCGGAGCCTGCACGGAGTCTGCCCACACTCCCGACGAGCCCGACAGCCAAGACCACGATGGCCTCGTGTTCGGCGGAACCGCGACCTTCCAAAGCTCGCAGGGTGAGGGCCAGTCCGAGCTCGTCGACGGTGCGATCGCCCTGCGCGTGCCCACCTGCATCGAGGCCCCTTGCACGATCACGCTGACTCAGTTGGATGCGCGCTTCGAGAACGTCCAGATCCCCGGCGTCGAGCTCACGCAGATCACCGCGCACCTTCGCAGCCCTGCGCAGGCGTGGCGGACCGGCGAGTCGCTGGTGTTCCCCGCAGGGTCGCTGCGCTTCGACGTGCAGGCGCAGGTGCTCTTGGATGGCGCACCGCTCTCGGAAGTGCCGGGCTCGGTCCTGCAGGTGACCAACATCCAGCCGGCGCTGGGCAGCTTCGCCGACGATGGCACCTTCGCGCTCGACGAGGCGAGCTTCGCCGCGGGTGGCTACGAGGTGGTCCTGCACATCGATCCATCGACGACCGCTCTCCGAGCGGAGCCGGCGAGCTGAGTTATGCAAGTCGGTGCGCTAGCTCGTCGATGTGCCCACGAACGTAGGTATCGAGCGCAGGTGCCAGCTCGTGCTCGACCAACCACCAAGTACCGCCCGGCTCGTGCGAGTCGATGCTGGACCAGCTCGGCGACTCGCCCTCGGCGAAGGGCCGCCCCTCGTCCTCGAGCCACTCCTCGTCGACCTGAACGAGAAACTCGGCGCCGCCTTGCTCCGCACACAGGGCGATGCCCTGGCGCATGCGCAGCGCAAGGCGATCGCAGCCGGCCGTGTCGAGGGCCTCGAGCACACCGAGGATGTCCTCGAAGTCTTGCTGAGCGAGGTAGACCTCGAAGCCCTGGCCACCGAGCATCGCGTGGGCGAGGTCGAGGAAGTAGACGGTGCGCGGGGCTAGGGGCCAGTTGGCGAGGCGATCGAAGCGGGCGTCGAAGCCTCCGGCGAGGGCTTGCGAGCGCAGGGCGTCGGTGATGGTGGGGACGAGCTGGTCGGGCGGGAGGTTGGGGAGGGTCAGGGGGACGAAGGGGGGAGCGAGCAGCTGCGAGGGGGTGATGCAGGCGGACTCGAGGTCGATGGTAGCGAGGCGCTCGCGCACGCGGGTGGCCAGCGTGATGATCTCGGCCGGGTCGAGGGTTGCGAAGTCGAGCTCTTGCTCGGTCATCCAGACCAGCTCGGGGCCGTCGTGGACGGTCACTTGGAACCCTACTCGAAGGCCCTCGGAGAGTGACTCGATGCCGACGATCGAAACGGTAGCGATACCTTGGATGACCGGAAAGCTGGCCGCAAAGGCAGCGTAGAGATGATCGGACGGTGGTTTTGTGGGCATTTGCCTGAGTTAGATGATTCTCGTCGGCTCGTCGGCGCTCGTCAATCATCTGCGATTACGGGCACATCTCATTCAACGATCGGAACTCAGTCCACGTATATTCTGTGACATGCGGAGATCCTCGGAGCAAACCTGCCACCCTACCCGCCGCTCACCTACATCATATGTCCTTCTGCATGACGGGGTTGTCGCGATGTCTGTCAACCCACTTCCTACCTCGCGCTGTTTCAGTGTAGTCTCTGGAGATGAGCACGCGCGAGATCATCCAAGACAATGGCGTTGCCCTGGAGGCGAGCTTCGGGGTCGAATCCATCGACGGCCAGCTCACTATCATTTTTGAGTCCAAGGGCGGAGCGCGCGGCACACCGGACGCCCGAAACCCCGATTACCAAGAGGGCTTTGAGCTATTACTCAAGCGCCTTAAAGATCGAGGCGCACGGATCTTGGACGCCACTGTCGAGTCACGAGAGGCTCAGCGATTGCCGATTGAGGAGAGGCGCCTGAACATAGAAGGCAAGTCCTATCCGATCTCAATTGATGATCCCCATGAGCTGCGGATCAGTTTGGGCGCCGCACAGGCGCTGGTTGCACGGAGGCCAGGTGCCCGACGCGGTGGGAACCCCACGAGGCGAGTTCGCCTGGTCATTATGCTTCCTAATGGTCCCCATTCTGAAGCTGCGCTTGAGGCGGAACTGGCAGGCGTTAAGTCACCACCGCACGTCGCCGAACAAAAAAGGTGACCCTCGTTCTCCGCTTCCGGTAGCCTTGAGCGATGCTCGAGTGCCCCTTCTGCGCCCTTGCTACTCGGCAACTCCTTCACCACTCACCTCTGGTTGCCGCGTTTGCCGATGCTCACCCGGTCACTCCCGGGCACACGCTCGTCGCTCCGCGACGCCATGCAGAGACGTACTTCGAGCTCACCCCCGACGAGCAAGCCGCCCTTTGGTCTGCCGTTGCCGCCGTCAAGGCTCACCTCGATGCGACGCTGATCCCCGCGCCCGACGGCTACAACGTGGGCTTCAACGTCCACGAGGCGGCAGGACAGACCGTGCCGCACGCCCATGTGCACGTGATCCCACGCTATCGAGGTGACGTCCCCAACCCGCGCGGGGGAGTTCGCTGGGTAATCCCACACAAGGCCGATTATAAGCTCGACTGGAACGCAGAGACCCCGCAGGACGTCGCGGACGTGGCTGCAGGGCCTCTCCAACCGCTCGCGCCATGGTTGCTCGCAGATCTCTCTCGCGCGACCCGAATCGATATCGCGGTCGCGTTCGTGTGGCCGCCGGGCCTGCAGTTGGTGTTGCCTAGGCTCGAAGAGTGCCTTGAGCGAGGCGGTGCGGTGCGCTTTCTGACCGGCGACTATCAGGAGCTCACAGCCCCGGACGCGCTACGGATGCTTCTCGACCTCACCACCGAGTTCGAGCGCATGAGGCTGCGAATTGTCGAGACAACACGGGTTGGACAGTCCTTCCACCCCAAGGCCTACCTTTTGTCGAACGAAGGGACGGATGGAGGCTCAATCGTCTACGTGGGCAGCTCGAACTTATCCGAGCAGGCCTTGCACACGGGGCACGAGTGGAATGTTCGCCTCCAAGGCGTGGCTGGCGTTCGTCGCGCTCAACTCGCGTTCGACCAGTTGTTCACCAGTGAGGGCACCACAGAGGTGACTCACGAGTGGGTGGACGCTTACGAGAAGCGCCGTGAGGCGCGTCGACCTCGACCCGGCCAGAGCGACGTATTCGTTTTCGATGAGCCTGCCCGTAAACCTTTCGAGCCTCATACTACCCAGCGCGAGGCCCTCGACACGCTCGCTAGGACCCGGGAGGCTGGCAATGGCGCGGGCCTCGTCGTGCTCGCCACCGGGCTCGGCAAGACCTGGTTGGCTGCATTCGACAGCGAGCCCTTCAAGCGTGTGCTCTTCGTCGCCCACCGCGACGAGATCCTCCGGCAAGCGATGCACACCTTCCGGTCGATCCGCCCCAAGGATCGCTTTGGTCTATACACGGGCGCCGAGAAGCATCGCGGAGCCAACGTTCTGTTTGCGTCAGTGCAGACCCTCGCCCGCGAGAACCATCTAAAGCAATTCCACCGCGAATACTTCGACTACATCATCATCGACGAGTTTCATCACGCATCTGCTCGCACCTATCGCAGCCTGATCCAACACTTCACCCCGTCCTTCCTGCTCGGCCTCACGGCCACCCCCGACCGCAGCGACGGAGGAGACCTGCTCGACCTCTGCGATGGCAACCTGGTCTACCGCTGCGACCTTGGGCGGGGGATCGCGGCTGGGCACCTTTGCCCGTTCCACTACCATGGTGTTCCAGACTTGGTGGACTATGAGAACATCCCTTGGCGAAGTCATCGCTTCGACGAGCAGCAGCTCAGCGAGGCCGTCGAGACCACCCAGCGAGCCCAGAACGCCCTAGAACAATGGCACAAACACGCTGGCCCCGGCTCGCGAACCATCGGATTTTGCGTGTCGCAGCGTCACGCCGACTTCATGCGCCAGTACTTCCGCAACTCTGGCTTGCGTGCCGCCTCTGTCCATTCCAACCAGCCGACCAGTGACCCCCGTGCAGAGTCACTCGACAAGCTAGAGCGCGGCGAGATCGACATCATTTTCGCCGTCGACATGTTCAACGAAGGGCTCGACATCAAGAACGTTGACGCTGTATTGATGCTGCGCCCGACGGAGAGCCGAACTCTGTGGTTGCAGCAGATCGGCCGCGGGCTACGAAAGTGCGAGGGAAAACAGCGTCTACAAATCATTGACTATATCGGCAACCACCGCGTCTTCCTGCAAAAGCCCGCCGCCTTGCTCGGTGCGCTCGGCATCGACATAGCGAATCCGGCAGAGATCCCCTACGTCCTACGCAAGGGCAGCTTCGATGATGCCCTGCCCCCGGGATGTGCTGTCACCTACGAGCTTCAAACCATCGAGATTCTGGAGAAGCTATTCCCCGCTACGAGGTCACTCGACGCCATGGCGGAGTGGTATCGGGGCTTTGTGGAGAACAATGGCTGTCGACCGACCGCACTCCAGGCCCTGCGGGCTCGACGAAACCCGCGCGCGACCGTCCGCACGCATGGCTCGTGGCTGGCCTTCGTCGAATCGGAGTGTGGCCTCGACCAGGCAGCGCGGCGAGCACGGTCTCGCAATGCCACCTTCCTGCATGAGCTCGAGACTACCCGCTTGTCCAGCGGCGATGAAATGTTCCTTCTCGAGGCTCTACTATCGTCCCGAGCGATCCCCGGTAGCGTAAGGCTTGACGATCTGGCCGCTTGCTTCGTCCGACTGTGCAAGCGATCCGGTCAGCGCAGGAGCGAGGTCAGCATCAATCTCGATGACATCGAAGAGGTCAAGCACCGGCTGGTCGACAAACCAATCAGCGCCTGGACGCGCCGTCGCGATCCAGGGGGACTCCCCTACTTCGATTTTTCCGGAGACGTATTCTGTACTGATGCCGGCATTCGCCCGGCTGACAGCGAGGTTGAAGCCTCGGCCTTCGCGGACCTTGTCACAGAGATCGTCGACTGGCGGATCGCTCAGTACTTTATCGACAAGTCAAACGCCAGTGCTCGATCGGCTCGGGTGACCGCCGCACAGGACGCCCCCGCGGATGGAGGCTATCGTGTCGCACGGACGCTCATTAAGCGGGATGATGGCACGCCCGTCGACGCCCAAGTGTTGGTGGAAGAGCTCGACGGTGAATCGACCGTAGTCGTGCTGAGCCGCGGCGCTGGCCGAAACAACCAGTATAGCCAGGGTGTTGAGATCCTCCTCGAACGACTCGGGAAGCTCGGCGGAAAGGTCGAGCGGATTGCCGTGGAATCGGGCGCTACGACGACGCTGAATCTCGAAGGACGGACCGTGGAGATCGAGGGCTTCACGTACCCGATCGATCCCGCGGGTACTGAGCCCAAGCGACTCCGAATTGCGATTGGCACAGCGGTGGCAGCCATCGGCCGTGCCCCCGGAGCGAAGGGATCCGGCAATGCCAACAAGCGGATCCGAATCTGGGTCAGCGGCGTTGATCACCCCGCCCTCGACCGGGCAGTCATGGGTCCCGCAGCAAGCTGACAGGCACCAAATGACACTTGCCGGGAGCTATGGCGCTCGAGATGGTGCTGCACGTGCAGATTCCGCCTCCCGCTCTCAAGCAGTTTGCGAAGATGCTCGATGACTGGAATGCACCGCCGAGCTCACGAGCGAAGCTCCAGGCTCTCTACGAGGCTCACTTGGAGCACAGGCCGACCAAGTTGGAGCCCGACCTCTTCGAAACTGTCGCAGCCTACCTCGCAACTGCGCTTTCCCAGCGAGTCCCCGAGGACCAATCCATCGCCGAAAGCTACGTCGTCGCGGTGGGCCCATGGCTCGCCGAATTCAAGGCCGGCGACCTTACTAAGCTCGGCCAACCCATCCAAGCGAAGGGGGCCCTTCCCGCTGAGGAGTGGGAGTGGATTCGTTCGCGACTCCCCTACTTGGCATAGCCCGCTCACCCCGTGTCAGTCGGTCGACCCTGCCCCACGACAGCGACCAGCCCAAACAACGCCACCCCCCAGCTCGCCACCATTTTTCTTCCGCCCCCCATCGTCACTCCGCCCCGCGCCTGCACTCCCTCCTCGAAGGCCATCGAGGCACCCTCGGGCCGCGTCACGACACCATCGAAAGACACGAGGAACACCATGCAAGCCCTCACCACCCAAGAATTCGAAGGCATCGTTCGTCAGTACCAGCAGCAGCACCCCCAGACCGCGCAGAATAGCGACTTCCAAGAGGCTGCGCTGACCTGCACGTTCACGGTCGGGCCGCAAGGCGCCAACCTGCAGGGCTGGATCAGCTACTACGATGGGCGGAAGATCCATTTCCAGGCGACCAAGACCGATAGCTACTGGGGCCTCGCCGCAGCGACTGTGGCCATCCCCTTCCTCCTCGCGCGGCGGGTAGAGCAGGTCAGCGGCAAGATCGGCCGCTTCTCCGTGCACGGCCACTGGGGCGCAGGAACCCTGACGCTGCTCGTCGACGGCAAGGAAGTGACGATCCCAGCGGTGCCGCTCGTGGCGACCGCCGCGTTCGGCTGGGGTGCCGAGGGCGAGGTCGTGTACCGGCTGGGCTGAGCCCGAACCTGCCACGACGAATCGAGCGCGGGCGAAGCAGGCGTTCCTGCTCTGCCCGCGGCTCGTGGAGCTTGCTCGCGCACGTGCGGGCGGGAGGCGATCGCTGCCACGGGTGCTCGCGCAGGCTACACCCCCAATCATGCA
>CBFGLP010001213.1:0-1797 GCA_965649595.1 uncultured Myxococcales bacterium
GCGCGATGTACCTCGCCTACGCGAGCGCCCACTCGGGGTCCGACTTCCTCGAGGAGGAGGACAAGGGTGGCAAGGCCATGTTCGAGGATGATCAGGAGATCAACCCCGAGCTCGTGGGGCCCAACCCCCAGCGTCTGCCGACCGCCGAGCAGGCCCAGCAGATGCAGGCCGCCGCGTCGGTCTCGGTCCCCGCCCAGACTCCGACGGAAGCTGAACCGTCCGACCTCGCGGACGACACTGTCCCCGGCGACGCGGCCGCGTCCGATGGCAATACTAATGGACAGGGTAGCGATTCAGAGCTGAAGGAAACTGCACCCACAACGCCCGACGCCATCGCGAATCCGAATGCACCCACTACGGCCGACGCCCCGGCTGATGCCGAATTGCCCGAAGGCCCCTAATGGGCTCAATCGGCGCTCTCGCCAAAGGGGTCTCGAGCGTCGACAGAGCAAATACAGCGAGCTTCCAAGCGTAATTCCAAAAAGAGGCGACCAATGGTCGCCTCTTTTTTTGTTCATAGTCGATGAATCATGTGGTGCTCACTTTCGAGCACACGATTCGACAACTATCTGTTTAATTTGCTTGCAGTACATAGGGGGTTTGCTGATACGAATCTATCCGCCCCCCGGCGCGAAGCGTCAGCGCGCCTACCAAGGAGACGTATAGCCATGCCTGATTCGTTGCAGGAAATGTGGTCGACCCGTGGTGATGCCCTGTCCCAGGTCCAGTACCGTCCGTCGACCGATGTCGGTCCCGATGGATGGACCGACCTCGCCGAGGAATGGATCGAGGGCCAGTCGGCCGCCACCGAGCGGCTGCGGGCGCGAGCCACCAGCGTCGCAGGCGAAGGCTCCGCGGTCGCGCTAGTCCACGGCGAGCCAGGAAGCGGCAAGTTCCGGGTTGCGCAGTGGATCCACCGCTGCGGCAGCCGTGCGAGCCGGCCGCTATTGGTGCTCGAGGCCGATGGTCCCGCGATCGATCGTCAGCTGCAGCACGTCATCGACAACCTCGGACAGGACCCCAGCAGCGCGCCGGGGACCGTAGTCGTCCGCCGCATCGAGCGTGCGGCCGAGACCACGGTCCAGCGTCTGCTGCTCCTGCTCGGCAGCCAGGGCGTCGAGCTGGTGTGTGCGGTGATGCTGCTGTCGCGCGAGAGCCCCGAGCAGATCGCCACCCGCTCGGGTGCCCACGCCCAGCTGATCGCTCGCACTGGCTCGGCGGTCGTCGCCGTACCGGCCCTGCGCCACCGGTCGGGGGATGTGCCCGATCTGGCCCGCCGGTTCGCCGACGAGGCTGCCCAGCGCTACGGCAAGGCGATCCGCGGGGTCTCTCCGCAAGCGCTCTCGAAGCTCGAGGGCCACGAGTTCCCCGGCAACATCCGCGAGCTGCAGGCGATGGTCGAGCAGGCGGTGCTGCGCAGCTCGGGTGACTGGGTGACCGCCGAGAGCTTCCCCGGCCTCGGCGACGCCGCGGCTGTCCGGGCAACGGACAGCGCGGAGCTAGTGATCCGGCTTCCAGGATCATCGCTGCGCGAGATCGAGGTCCAGGCGCTGCGCTTGGCCTTGCGCCTGTCGGGCGGTCGGATCGTCCGGGCATCGGAGCTCTTGGGCATCACCCGGCACGCGTTGCGCCGCAAGCTCGAGAAGTTCGGACTCAACGATCTTCGGGCTGGCGACTGAGGGTTTCCTTGCCCCCCGCGGGCGTCGGAGACTCAGCCACGCACGGCCGGCCTATCTCGAGCCCCCCGCAGGCGTCGGAGACTCAGCCACGCACGGCCGGCCTATCTCGAGCCCCCCG
>CBFGLP010001214.1:0-4323 GCA_965649595.1 uncultured Myxococcales bacterium
CGGACAAAGGCCGCTACAAAATCGAGGGTGGGGAGATCATCATCACGCGAGGCGGCAAGGCCACGGCTCACTCGTTCGTGGAGGCGCTCCGCGGAGCATCCACGCCCGCGGAAGAGGCGAATCCATGAGTTGGCGCTCGAATCAAGCGATCCTCTCCAACGCCCAATCCGCGGCCTCGATCGCCATGTAGAACGCCTCCTCGAAGAGCGGCAGCCCGCCCACGTCGGTTGCACACGCGCGCAGGCGCCCGATCGGCGCGCGGGCTTGGTCCAGGGCGCCGCCAAACAGTAGCCAAGGGACCGGACGGATCATCGCGTGCCCCCAGCGGTGCACGTGCACGCGCCGCAGCGTCCTGCGCAAGGTCGGGTGCATGCGCTCGAGCGAGCGGATCACGTGCTCGCCCCACGATCGCGCGTCGCCGCCGAGCAGGTTGGCGCGCCGCATCGCGAGGCCCGCGGGGTCGTCGGCGACCAAGGGCTCGTAGTAGGTGATCACCGCCCCGGGATCGCGGACCGTGCGGGGCTCGTTGTGGGTGGCGACGACGTAGCCGAGGTTGCGCTTGGCCGGGTCCTCGATCACCGGCACGTTGTCCCACGCGAGCATCGCTCCGACGCCGCCGGGCGCCTCGCCTAGCTCGAGGTTGGCGACCAGCCAGGGGGCGTAGGTCAGCGCACCTGCGGGCAGCGGATCGACTCCACGTGGGAGCAGGTGCGGCAGCAAGAACCGAGGCGCCGCCCACAAGATCGCGTCGGCTTCGATCGCGAAGGTACGATCGCTCGAGAAGTCATGGACCCGCAGCTCGCCGCGCTCGGGGTCGATCGAGTGCACGAGGTGGTTGGGACGCAGCCGCTCACCCAGCTCGAGCCAATCACGCATGCGCTCGATCAGGTGACCGTTCCCCTCCGCCCAGGTCAGCAACACACCGTCGCGGGTCTCCTCGAGCCCGCGGCCGAGGAAGTGGTGCAGGCCCGCGAACGCGGAGCATTGCTCGATCGTGCAGCCGTAGTCGTCGCGGCAGGCGTAGTCGATCACCCAGCGCAGCCGCCAGCTGTCGAGGCTCTGCTCGTCTAGCCACTGCGCCATCGACATGCGATCGAGCGAGCGGAGCTCGTGCGCGCTGGCTCGTACCGGGAGGCGAAAGAGCAGCTCACCGCTTTGGTTGCGGGCTCGATCGAGCGCGTGGAGCCGATCCCACAGGCGCGCCCACTGATCCGCGTCCGCCTGGGTCTGACCATGCTCGGGGTATAGCCCCGGGTGCCACTGGCTCGCGTAGAAGTGCCGCTCCATCGGCGCTGGACAGATCGCGGTGGTCTGCCACTCCGGTCGGCCCTTTGCATCGCGGCCGACGAGCACACCGAGATCCTCGAGCAACACCTCGAGCTCGACCAGCTCGGGTGGCGGAGTCGGCAGGTAGTGAGCGCCCATCGGATGCGGCGAGCGGGGCAGGACGCCCGAGCGCGCGGTGCCGCCGAGCTCGGGCTCGAGCTCGACCAGCACGAAGTCTTCCAGCCCGCGCTTGCGCAGTCGCCAAGCCGCGCTCAGACCGGCCACGCCAGCGCCGACGATCGCGACCTTGGTCCGCTCGCGCGCGACGGCCTTGTCGGCGAGCAGCTCGCCCGAGCGCAGCCGATGACCCCGCGTCGCGTCCTGCTCGACGAGCTCGAACGCGACTGGCCCTGGCTCCGACTCTCCCCGGCACGCCAGCGCTCCTCCGAGCGCAGCCGAGCCGAGCAGCGCACCTCGGCGGCTCAGGATCGCAGGTCCGCCCAGCTCACTCACGGCCAGTCTACCCGGGAGGCGCCGCGACCATGACCACGCGCTCTTGCGCCGAGACCACGACGCCGCCGGGGCGCTCGACGGTGATCGCGAAGGCCTTGGGCTTGCCGACCAGCAGCTTCGCGTCGATCGGGATCACGAGCTCCTGTCCGTCGGTCGTGACGTTGAACACCCCGCCATCGACGGGCGGACCCTCGCGGGTCTCGTCGATGATCCACAGCTGGTACTGCGCCTCGGTCGGATCGTTGACCGCGAGCCCCTGCAGCTTCATCACGCCGGCTTGCAGCTCGGAGCTCCAGAGCACCGAGCCTCCGGCTCCTTCACCGACCGCTGGATCCTCGGGCGTGGCAGCGAGCTCCCACTGCACGTGATCGTTCGCCTGCTCGACTTGGGCCTGCAGCGCCGCGGGATCGACCTCACCCTCCGAGCGGCTCTTCCACAGCAAATAGATCGCGATGCCCAGCACGACGAGCGCCGCGAGAGCGCTGACGTACGCGGACAAGCGAGCGAAGCGACCTCCGGCTCGATCCTGGCGATCGATCACCCCGGTGTGGTTTGTTGCGCTCGTTTGGCTGGTGAACTCGCCGCTCTCGTCGTCGGGCTCGGGCTCAGGCTCGCGCTTGCGCTTGGCTTTGCTGGGCTCCTGGTTTGTCCGATCATCGACGACCGGGACGTTGAGCGCCGGTTGTGGACCAGTCCAGTGCGCGGGGCCGCCAGCCAGCTCGATCTCCTCGCGAAGATCAGCGGGCAGATAGCCGTGTTGAGTGTCTTGTGGGGGTGCAGGCTCGGGTCGGGCTGATCGGGCGCTACGCTGCCGCGCCGCCGTGGACTCTCCCGGTCGCGCCTGAGCAAAGCCCCAGTACTGCTCCGCCTGCTCGAAGAGCTTGCTGGTGAGCCTGTCGGGCAGCGGCTCGTCGTGTGGCAGCAGAGCCAGCTCGATGCCCGCGGCCGCCTGCTCGTAGCTGGGATCGATCGGGGTGTCGCCGAGCAGCAGATCGAGCTCCTGCTCCGAGCGCGGATCCAGGCCTTCGATCGCCCGATCCGTCAGCAGGGTATGCAGGCGCTTTTGCGTGTCGCTCATCCCGCCTCACTCCTGCCGCCCTGATCCGGGCCGAGATCCGGGCCCAGCCGTCGACGCACGGCTACCAGAGCCCGGCGTACCAGCGACTTGACGGTCCCGACCGGCATCTCGGTCACGCTGGCGATCTCCGAGTGCGTCATGCCGTGGCCGATCGCCAGGGTCAGCACCTCGCGCTGGCGCGGATCGAGGGCGGCCAGCGCCCCGGCGGCGATCGCAGCCTCGGCGCAGCGCTCGACGGAGGTCTGTTGCTCCCCGACCAGCGACTCCGACACAGGCTTGAACTCGGGCCGCCGCTCCACGCGGCGCAGCCGATCGATCATGCGGCGCCGGGCGATCATCGTCACGAACGCCGGCTCGGACGCGGCGCTCGGATCGTAGCGACCCGCGTGCTTCCACAGCTCGATGAAGATCTCCTGCGCCGCGTCCTCGGCCTCGCTCGGGCTCGGGGCCATGCGTCGGGCGATGCTCCACACCAGCGGGCCGAACTCGACGATGCACTGCCGGACGGCGGCGGGGTCCCCCGCAGCGACCCGCGCGAGCAAGCTCTGTGGCGCCCTGGTCAGCGGCACGGGAGTAACACTTTCTCCCCGAGCCGGAAAAGGGGGCCCGAAACCCGAGGGGCTCGAGCACACCCCACGTGACGAGCGGGACCGGACGCTCGGGCGCGGGGTCGCCGAGCAGGGACCGGAGGCGATGGCCGGGCGCACGGCCACCCGAGGTGGCCGTGCGGTCGGCCACTGGCCGAGCCCACGGACGAATTTAATTCGGTGGATCCTAGTAAGTCCGCGGGATCACTCAATTCGCGATCTGGAAGATCGTTTGCGAATCAGCGGGGCATGACCGCCCCCAAGTCCATCCATCAGGGCATGCTCGGGCTGCTGCTCGGGGATCTGCGACTCGCCGTCGAGCTCGCCCACGCGGCCGCAGGGGTGCTCGATCGGCCGATCCCCGACGACATTCGTGATCGCTCGGGCAGCTTCGAGCTGGTTCGATTGTTCGATGGCGACGAGCCCTACAAGCTCTTTCCCGACCTCGTGATCACCTTGCACGACGAGAACGGGAAGCTGATAGGGGTGTGGATCATCGAGAACCAAATTCGCGGCGTCGAAGGCAAGAAGTGGCGCTTGCCGGCCTACCGGGCGGCGGTCCAGCTGCACTTCGAGCACACCGCGGACATGCTCGCGTGCAGCCCGTCGCCAGCCGGGCGTCGTTGGCTGCACGACTTGGACGAGGTGCTCCACGACCCGCCCACGGTGCTCGATCTCGAGGTGGTGACGCGAGTCTGCAACCCTGCCGCCTCGTGGCTGGTAGACGAGCGGGCTTCGGCGCCCGAACAGACGGACGAGCAGCTCGAGAAGGAGCTGGTAATCGCCCGAGCACGGCCCCATGCCGCCCTCTTCCATGCAGTCCATCATGCTCGTGATCTACGAGCATTTCAGGTCGTGCTCGCCGCCTTGCTGGCTTCG
>CBFGLP010001215.1:0-2574 GCA_965649595.1 uncultured Myxococcales bacterium
ATGAACTGGCCCTTCTGCACGACCAGGTACTTGCCCGCGCCCGAGGTGGCCGGGAGCGTGAAGCTGCCGTCGACCTCGGTCTCTGTGAAGTCGATGCCGCAGGGCAGCTCGACGCACTCGGCACAGTAGACCTGATCGGGGATGCCTTCGGGCTCGCTGTTGGCGACGTAGACCAGCGCCCCGACGACCGGGATCGTTCCGTTGGGCGCGTAGACGGTGCCGGTCAGCGTCGCATCGTCGGCGGCCCCGCCCGCACAGCCATCTCCGCCTCCGTCGGGCGAGCCGAGCGTGTCGAACTTGAGCCCGCTGGTGGTGCCCTCGTCGGGGTCGTCAGTGTCCTCGGCTTCGTCGGCCGTCGCGTCTTCGTCGGTCCCTTGCTCGGTGCCTTGCTCGGTGCCCTGGTCCGCGACATCGGTCTGGTCACCGCTCTCGGACACGCCCACGTCGTCGCTTCCCTCGTCGTCACGCCCACCTCCGCACGCGGCCACGAGCGCGAGCAGGGACGACAACGAGAGCGATCGAGACCAGGGGGAACGACGAGATACCGACATGAGCGACCCTCACAGAAGCCAGTTGATGAGACCGAGGTCTGGCTCATGCCCAACCTCGACCGCGAATGCCCGATAGTAGCCACGATCGCACGCCCTTAGCCAAGGATCCGATGATGGGCGATTGCGAACGCCAATCTGCGCAAAGCCCCCTCGGGGGCGACGTCTGCAGGGGCTAAACAGCCCCCCCTCGGGGGCCAAGCGGACGTCTGCGAACCCGAAACCAGCCCACCCAGGTCGCAACACGACCTGGCGGCCGCGCAGCGGCCGTGCGTGGCTCAGTGCACGACACCTGCGGGGGGCTAACTAGGAGGCGTGAGAGGGGTCTGACAGGTGCCGATCTCGAGGATCGTGTAGAGCAACACCAGCTCCTGCGGGCTCAGGCCGACGTGCTGCCCACCCTCGGATGCGTGATAGCTGGTGAATTGGATCCTCCCGCACCCGTACTGGCCCGTGATCGTGAGTGGGTGAATGTCCTCGAACGGGATCTCCGGGCTTCCACCCGGTCCCTCGATCCACGCCCGGTGCCCGACGTTGACCTGACCACCGCGGCCATCGTCGACCCACAGCTCGGGCAGCGGATATTTGATCCCCGACCAATTCGAGAGCGTCAACACCTCGGGCAAATCGAAGAGCGTCGGGTGCTGCTCGTTGTTGAGCGGAGTGATGTCCTTGAGCGGGTCGGGCAGCGCCGCGAGCCACTCGAGCAGGCCATCATCGAGCACCGAGCCGAGCGAATTGTAGTGGCTGATGTCGTAGTCCTGGCCGTCGGAGTAGAAGGTTTGATACTCGGGGAACACCCACGCCAGCCACTCGTTGGCATCGTCAGCCACGTACCAGCGCCCGCCTGCGGCGACCCAGTCACGGATGTTCTGGCGGTTCTGCGCCGAGTCGAGCGCGAGGATGTAGGTGTTCGCCGAGCAGGGCGCGAAGATGATGTGATAGCGGGCGAGCTGGTTGGGATCGGCGACCAGCTCGGCGAAGGTGCCTTGCGAGACGAACCCGTGGTCGGCCGGATCTTGGCCGTTGTCCCACAGGTCGAAGCTCTCGGTCCCGGGGATCAGCTGCTCGACCTTCTCGAAGTCGTTGATCAGCGTGTCGCCGAGCCCGAGCTTGCCGAGCGCGTCCTCGAAGCGCTCGTAGGTACCATCACCGACCGCGATCTTGGGTATGTAGAGGCCGGCGTCCGGGTTCCACTCGCCGGGCAGCTCGGTCAGGCTCTCGGCCAGCGCGGTCGGCCCGGCAGCGACGTCGATCGGGCTCACGCGCATGAACTGGCCCTTCTGCACGACCAGGTGCTTGCCTGGCCCCGAGCTGGTCGAGAGCGAGAAGCTGCCATCGGCCGACGTGTGCGTGAACTCGGTCCCGCAGCCCAGCTCGACGCACTCGGCACAGTAGACCTGATCGGGGATGCCCTCGGGCTCGCTGCTGCTCACGTAGACCAGCGCGCCCGCGACCGGGATCGTGCCGTTGGGCGCATAGACGGTGCCGGTCAGCGTCGCGTCGTTGGGTCCGCCACCGCAGCCACCATCGATCGGGACCAGCGTGTCGAACTTGCTGCCGCCGTCGCTCGACTCGTTTGCCTCGTCCGAGCCGTCATCGGCGTCGTCGCTGACGTCGGAGCCGCTGTCCCCGACCTCGTCGGCGGTCCCAGGCGCATCGTCCTCACTAGGATCTTCGGTGCCCGCCAGCTCGTCGGAGCTGGTGCCCGAATCCCCGCACGCCCACATCGACGCGAGCAGGCAGACCGAGAGTAACCGAGACCCGAACGACGAGTTGAACCGAAGCATGGCGAGATGACTTGGCGCCGAGCCACCTGCTGGTGTGCAGGCGGCTCGGCGACTTCATGACCGGAAGGTCTCGCAACCTTCGATGCGAGCGGCCCAGGGCCCTCGCCGTGCTACTGCGGCGCCGGCAGGTCGGCCTGGCACACGCCGATCTCGAGGATCGTGTACATCAGCACCAGCTCCTGCGGGCTGAGGCCGACGTAGTCGAAGAACTCGGCCGTGTGATAGCTGGTGAACTG
>CBFGLP010001216.1:0-2190 GCA_965649595.1 uncultured Myxococcales bacterium
CTCATGTCGAGCCGCACGAGCCGGGACTCGTCGCCGAACAGGTACTCGGCCAGCGCCTTGGCCATCTCGGTCTTGCCGGTGCCGGTCGGGCCGGTGAACAAGAACACGCCGTAGGGGCGGCCGGGGTCGCACAGGCCGGCCTTGATCCGCACGATCAGATCGCGGACGACCGCGACCGCCTGCGGCTGACCCATGACCTGACTGGCGAACGCCTGCTCGACCTCGGCGGCGGCGAGCGGGCGATCCTGGGCGAGCAGCAGCTCGGGCATGCCGGTCCGCTCGGACAAGAGCTGAATGAGCGCAGGCGTGCCGATCCGCGGGCGCGGCTCGCCCTCGGGCTCGCGCAGCAGGATCTCGCGCAGGCGGTGGCTCTCGACCTCGTTGCTGGGCAGCCGCTTGCGGCTGGCCAGCGCGCGAACCAGCTCGAGCGCGGTGCCGGGGTAGGCCGAGCCCGAGTAGAGCGAGCCCGACAGCTCGTAGATCGATCGGAACACGCGCGGGTCGAACGCGCAGCCGTGGCGCAGCTCGAGCGCGCGCGACTCGTGCACGAGCATCCGCATGGTCGTGGCCGCGTCGGTCGGTTCGACGTGCAGCGTGGTGAACGAGTTGGCGAACCCGGACGCGTCGGCCTGCAGCTGCTGGTACTGCTCCGGCGTGCACTCGCCGATCATCGTCAGCTCGCCGCGTGCGAGCGGCCCGCGAAAGAAGCTGGCGAGGCTGCGATCGCTCTGCCGCGACTCGCCGATCCGTCCCCATGCGTGCAGGTCGTCGGCCCACAGCACGATGTGCTTGCCGTAGGTCTCCTCGAGCAGCTCGACGCAGCGCTGCTCCCACTGGCCCAGGTAGCTCATGCCGGCGATGATCCGGCGGCCGCTGATCTGCCAGACGTGGTGGACGACGTCGAGGTTCTGGTGGCTCTCCCAGCCGTCGGACTCGAGCAGATCGGCGATCAGCCGGTGCAGCAGCGTGGTCTTGCCGACCCCGGGCGGACCGATCAGCAGGACCGGCGCCTTGCGGGCGCCGCAGACCAGCTGGCGGAGCTGCTCGCGGTAGGGCTCGCGTGGCATGCCGAGCGCGAGCTCTTGGTCGACGGCCTTGCGGGTGAGATCGAAGCCGAGCTCGTGCAGCAGCGAGGTGCCGGGTCGACGCCGCCGCGTGCCGATCCGGGCCATCTCGGGCCCGCGATCGGAGCGCGGCAGGAAGCCGAACACGGTCTGCGGGTCGGCTCGGAACGCGACCACGCGCAGGGTCTCGTCGCCTTGCAAGCGCAGCCGGGCGAGCTCGTCGGCGTCGAGCTGCGCGTCGGACCAGGTCCGCTGGAAGTAGATCGTCGCTTGCTCGGCGAGCGTGCGGCGATCGTCGATCGGGAACCACTCGTGCTGGCGCAGCGGGTGGTAGGCGATCCGCAGCACGCGATCGGGGCCGAGCGGCCGCGGCTCGACGACGAGCGAGACCCGCCCGGCGAAGCGGTGACGTCCGCCCTCGTGGCGGATCGTCAGATCGAGCATCACTCGCTCTAGCCGACGGCCGCGGATCAGCTGGAGGTCAGCGAGGTTGGCGGGGGCGGTGGCCGTGACGACCTCGCGGCAGAGGCCGACAAAGCGGTCGCGGAGCTTGCTCGAGGTTCGGCCGCTCGCGGTCGGTGGCGCGGCTCCAAAGCCGAGCGCCCACCACTCGCTGGCGGGACCTTGGCGGCGCACGAACACCGCGACCGAGAAGTCCATCTGTGGCACGCCTGCTCCCTCGTGGGTCGCAAGGGTGGCCCAGCAGGCACGGACGCACAAGCGCGGAGGAGCGGTGCAGCGGGGCTGCACTCGGGATCGCATCACCAGCCGGTCGAGGTGCTGGCGATGCGATCCCGAGCGCTGCCGCTAGACGATCACTGACAGAGGGCGAAGTCGGCTTCGCAGGCGAGGAGGTCGGCCTCCGACTGGGCGTTGGCGATGCAGTTGGCGTAGACGTCCTCGCACGTTTGGGGCTGCTGGTCGGGATCGGGGTCGGGCTGGGGCTGTGGTTCGGGACAGGGTTCGGGTTCGGGTTCGGGCTCCGGCTCAGGTTCGGGTTCGGGCTGGGGCTCGGGTTGGGGCTCGGGTTCCGGCTCCGGCTCGGGTTCGGGTTCAGGCTCGGGTTCCGGCTCCGGTTCGGGTTCCGGTTCGGGCTCAGGTTCCGGCGTGGGCGTCGGCGTGGGGG
>CBFGLP010001217.1:0-25337 GCA_965649595.1 uncultured Myxococcales bacterium
GCCCACGACGCGCACGCGTACACGCTCGGGTCGGACATCGTCTTGGGTGATTCGCGCTTCGATCCGAGCAGCCTCGCCGGCCGAGACCTGCTCTCGCACGAGCTGGCCCACGTGGTCCAGCAGCGCAGCCCGAGCTCGCCCTCGTCGACGGCGTTCGCCGAGGCGGACGCGGACCGGGCCGCGCTGGCGGTTCGGCAGGGGCGGCCGGCGAGCGTGCGAGCGAGCTTTGGGCCGCAGATCCAGCGCAAGGAGAAGGACGAGCCGCCGACGCCGAAGCTGAGGATCGAGGCGGACGGGACCGTGTATGTCAAGGACATCGCGGCGTTCAAGGTGATCCCGGCCAGCGGCGGCGCGTTCAAGAGCAAGCCGAAGGTCGGGGGTGGCTATGTCCGGCTCAAGGGCAAGGAGTTCGCGCGAGCGGGCAACAGCGTATCGTGGCAATTCGCAATCACGGTGACGACGACGGAGCCGGCGAGCGTGACGTCGCTGCCGGGCCTCACCGCCAACCTGCAAAGCATGCTGCCCTCGGTCCAGATCGTCGCCGGGGTCAACGTCGTCTCCGACAAGCCCAAGCCGCTGTCGCCCGTGAAGCTGGCGATGGCGCAGCAAATGCTGCAAGGCGGCAACCCGCAGGCGCTGATTGGGTTCGGCACGCACGATCCCTTTGTGAACGCGGCGGGCAACATGAGTATGGAGCCGGGCACGTTCGACGAGACGGCCCCGCCCCCGCTCGTGGAGCCCGAGGAGCCGCTCGCCTGCGGGACCGATCTGCAAACCTGTGCTCCCCCGTCACAGGACAATTCGCTGGTCGGACCGCTCGCGGTCGTGGCCTTGGCCGATAGCTTGGATCTCAGGCCGAAGGATCAAGACATAAAGCAGCTCGAGGCCAACCTCGCCGTGGCCGTCCGCAAGGGCCCGCAGATCAACACCGATGGAATCATCGGCAAGAACCTGCCCGATTGGCTGCAGGGGGCCAAGGTCGAGCGTGACGAGCGGGGCCGCCTGATGGTAACGACCCGCGATGGCATCACGACGCCCAACTGGATGATGGCGTATTACGGCGGGTTCATCGATCGCCTGCGCCGGAACGAGGCCGCGCGAGCGGAGCTGGAGGCGAACGGCGGCAAGCCGACGATCGACGGCCGCCCCGTCGATGCGCAAGAGTGGGCCGAGCACAAGGAGCAGCGCATTCAAAAAGTGTGGGCCGAGATGAAGCCCCAGCTCGAGGACTTGGACGAGGTCGCCAAGCAGTGGATCGAAAAGCAAAATGACGCCACGCTCCCGACCTCGGTGTCGCACTTCTTCGGCGGCCGCAAGCTCGAGGACGCGACTTGGATCGCCAAGGGGGCCAATCAAGAGCTCCAGATCGGCATCGAGATGATGCGAAAGGCCCGGACCGCGACCGAGCTGGACGAGGGCGAACGATACGCCATGGGCGTGCGGTCCCGCGGCGCCTCGAAATTCGAGACCTACGAGGAGGACGTGCGCAAGGGTGAGGAGCTGGTGGTGACCGGGATCAAGGTGGTGGCCGTGACCGCGGTCGCCGTCGTCGCGGCTCCGCTGCTGTTCTCGGCCGCTGGCGGCATCGCGGTGGGTCAAGCTGGCTATGGTGCAGCGACCTTTGGTGGGCAAGCGCTCGCAACCGCCGTGTCTGCGCTCGGCACCGGTACGATCACCGGTGTCGTGGGTGGCGGGCTCGAGATGGTGCACAAGGGGATGAACCAGCACAACTTCGTCCAGGGCTTCAAAGACAACTTCTCGGCCGGATTTGCAGCTGGTCTCGGGGCCGGTGCCGGGGCGCTCTTCAAGATCGCACCTCAGCTGTCGATGTCCAACGCGCCCGCTCACCTCGCCATGAATGCCAGCACGAATGCGCTGACCTCCGTGGTCGATGCTGGCTTGACTGGTAGGCCGATCGACGGTGTAGCGATCGCGTACAATGCCGCCATCGGCGTGGCCGGCTCGGCTCTCGGCAACAAATTGCAGCTGCCCAAGTACGCCAATGTTGCATACCAAGCCGGATTCGATGGTGCCACCGCAGGGCTGCTCGCTGCGGCCATGGGTAAGTCGAAGGATGAAATCTATCTCGCGATAATCAGCAACGGCGCGTCTGGTGGGGCTGGCGCGGCCATGGCTCATGTAGGTCCGAGCCTCCAAAAGAGCGGTGCATCTGGGAACAAAGGCGGTGCACCTGCAAAAAAGGGTGGCGCGCCTGCGGAGGGTGGCGGCGGCAAGAAGCCTGGCGCCGAGCCGAGCGGCGATGGTGTCGAGCTCCGATCGGGCGGCAAGCAGAAGCCGGCCGCCGGTGGGGGCGACGAGATCGTCGATGGGGTCCCCGGGGCACCGGCCGGCAAGAAGCCGGTCGTCGCCGGCCAGAAGCCGGCGGGTACGCCAGCAGATAAGCCAGCAGGTGTGCAAGCAGGCAAGCCGGCCGATCAGCAAGCTGGCGTGCCTGCCCCGCAACCGCCGATTGCTCAACCGAGCGTCGCTGGTGCAGCTGCGCCGCGTCCGACTCGGATAGTACAGATCGATAACAACGTCATCGCGGAGATCGGCAAGGGCAACGCCAAAGTGGCGCAGGCACTGGTTGCGTTGTGTCGCACACCGGGCGTGGTAGTTCAAATCGATGGAAATGTGTATCGCACGGAAACGCTTCGGGCCAACAACTCCATCACGCCAGCAGAGGTCGCTGCTCGCCAACTCCTCATCGAGAAGCTGGGGATCCAGGTCGTCGACGTGACGCGGGCCCAGCGAGTGGAATTCTACGATGAGTTCGCTCGGGTCGACGCCTTTGTCAGGGAAGGTGCTCCGGCGCTGTCCAACAGGGCGGTGAAGCGGTTCGACGATCTCGGTCACGTTGCTACCGCGGCCGCCACTGGTGCCGAAATCTGGTCGTTCGACAAGGGCGTTCGGGAGACGGCGACGCTGACGAAACTGCCGCTCGCCGCGGAATGGGCTGGGTTGCCCGTCTTGGGGAATGATCCCAGCAGCGCAGCAAACATCATAGAGCTGGTGCTGAGGCCCACGAATGGACGCTCGAATGGAGGCGGCTCGAACGGCGCACCGCCTCCACCGGTTGCACCAAAGGCGGGCGGTCCGAACGGAGGGCCTGCGCCTCGACCCGGACCAAATCCGGAAGATCAGTCCGGGGCCCCACCGTCCGGCGTGGTCGCACGTGGAGTCGAGGGCAGCGATTCCCCGGGAGCACCACCAGATTCACAAAAGCGCGCCCCGCTTGCACGCTATCGTCGTCCGCCGACGCCTGCCGAGCGCGAAGAAGCCGTCGCGCATTACGACAAAATGGCCAAGCGCTGGCGAGCGCTCGGTATCCCGGTCCCCGAATTGCGCACGAACGTGGACCACCCGATGGCGTACGTGCGGAGCGTTCCGGGGGCGGACGCGGACGTATTGGAGATCAACGTCGGCTACAACGCCGCGCCCGCACGCAACCCGAACGAGGTGCCGATCGAGCAGCGGGCCAACGCGTCATTGTCCCCTCGCGCCGCGATGAGCCACGAGGGCGGACATCACGAGGGGGAGGTGGCCGGTCGCCGGCAAGCGAACCCGGCGCTCGAGGAATTCCAGGCCAGCATCCGAGGCGCGCTCACGGACCCAGACTTGCCGCTCGCGGATCGCAAGGCGCTGATCGATGACGCGTTTGCGCGGATCGGCGATTATGGCCAGGCGCATTGGGCTCCCGGGCGACCGGGCGTCAAGACGCGCTGGCAGAAGCCGACGAAGGTGCTGCCGCCGGGGCTGTTCCTCGATCCGCTCGGCCCCGAGCACGTGCAGCGCGGGCAGGGCCAGGCCAACCAGCCTGCCCGAGCGGGAGCCGGAGCGCGCAAGGGCCAGACGCCCGGGCTCGACGAGCTGCCCCGCTACGAAAATCAGCTCAAGAATTCTCTGCAAAGCGATCTGGACACCGCGAAACAGTTCGACATCGAGCCCCGCGTCGCGACCAAAGAGGTGCTCCAGAGCCTGGCCGGGAGGCGGATCAAGTGGGCGGTGCTCGAGAACGGCGATCTCGTGGTCATTCCGCACGAAGCGAGCGCGCTGCCTGGCCACCCCGGGCTCGAGTTTCGCGGCCCCGAGATTTCCCACGCGGTGCTTTCGGGCGGCAAACCGGTGTTGGCCGCTGGCGTCGCGGTGGTATTGAACACCAAAGCAGGGCTGGTGGGGGACTATGTTTCGCCCTACAGCGGTCACTTCTTCGATGGCAAGCGCAGCGAATCCGTCGCGGCGTTGCGACATGGCCTGGAGCGGTTCAAGGCGCTCGGCATCGAGTTCGCCAAGATCGATCGTCTCAATGAGCCGGTCGGAGCTGGCGCCAACAGGCCTGCCGGCGCGCCGCGAGCAGGCAGGGCGCCGGTGGCCCCGACCGTCGGGAAAGCGCCTGCGGCCGCCAACGCTCCGGTCGTCGTTGGGCCTGCCGACAAACCCACCGATCCGCGAGCTGGCGGGAACGCATCGGGCGTGGCCGCGCCGGGCAACCAGCGGCCCGACGAGCCGCGCGTCGTCATCAACCTTCCACCGGCCGCCAACAAGGCGCCGGCCGCTCCGGGTAGCTTCACCGGCCGGTGGCTGGACCTCGAAGGCCGCAAGATCGGACCGGACATCCCCGAGCACCAGTTCCTGCTGAGCGAGGAAAAGGGACCCTTGCCACCCCAGGCATTCAAGCAGGCTGCCGCGTTCCAAGGCAGCTTCGCCGAAAAGGTGCAGCACTTCGAGCGCCTGGCCGCCGAGCTCAACCAGCGAACCGGCTGGCGCGCGCAGAACCTCGGCGTCGCAAACGCGCCGGACGGCAGCCCAGTCGCGCAGGTCTACCTCGGAGTCCAAAACGGCAAGGTCCTCATCATTGGGGTCAACGGTGAGGTTTGGACAGGCGACAAGGGCCAAGCCGCGGGGCTCGACCGGATGTGGCAACCTTGGATCGACCTGAGCAAGGCAAAGAAATGGTAACGCCCGACGTCCAGACGTGTATGCGAATGATCCGCACGGGCACGCCCGTGGAGCGGATCCAGTTTGCTTCGAGCTTGGCAGACATGGGCACGGTCGGGCACGAGGCCCTCGCTGCGCTCGCCGCCGACGCGAGCCTGCCCGCCGAAGTGCGCATTACCGCGGTCTCCGAGCTGCCCGAGTCTGCCGATCCTCGGCTGCTCTTGGCGCTCGCCCGCTCGCTGTTCGAGGCCAGCGACGTGGTCTTGGTGTACCTCGGGATCAAGGCGAGCGTCCGTGCGGGGCTATTTGAGCTCGCGCCTTCGATCGAGCGGCTCCGGAGCGACACCCGATCGTTCTGGGACATCGATCGCGAGATCGTGATCTCCGAGGCCGCCGAACGAGCGCTCGGCTGCTTGCGGGTTGGCGAGGTCCAGCGCGACTTCGAATAGCATTCCCCATCCCACCGGCGGGCCATATGCAGCAGCGGGATGGATACTTTCACTGCGGCGCCGCGCGAGTGCATTGACAGCCATAGAAGCGCCGGAATACGCTAGCGAAGGGCATGGACCAGCACGATCTTCTCGCCGCCGGGCCGGCAGTCGTCCTCGACGCAGCGACTCGCGGGGCGCCAAAGGTCAACTTTCACGTGCTCGCCCAGGAATGCGCGCGCGAGGCGTACAACGCCGCGGCGGCCGACGACTCGCTGGCCTGGACGGACGCGATGGTGGCCTGCTACGCGGCGGCGGCCCAGCGAGTGCCATCCGAGTTCATTCGCCGCAGCATGGAGATCCCCTCGTACGGGCTCAGGGTCTTGATGATCCTCAAATTCGGGCTGGATCGCGAGGCGACCGCGGCGTACCTGCGATCCATCGTCGATTGGCTGCGCGAAGCCATGATTGTCTTCGTCGATGCGCAGGAGTTCGCCCGAGCCCTCGATTCCGCAAATGAGGGGGAGGCTGCGGACCAGCGCGCGCTCATCCTGCGAGAGCGGCTCGAGGCCGCCTCGGCGCTGTGGAAGCGCGGGATCGTTGGTGAAGACCTCGAAGGTTGGTTTCGAGCCATCGAGCAGCCCGACCGAGGTCCATGATCTCGGTCGAGTAGAATCGCGCGAGCGACGGCGGAAGCGACGGTAATGGACAGGCCCAACCGACCGGTATGGTCGGCGTATCTACGACGCGGCCGCTGCTGTACGCTCCGCCCACCCGATGGCCAGCGAGCCGACTCCGCCCGAGATCTTCGTGCCCGCGCCGGTCCGCTCGCACGAGCACTCGCTCGCCGGTCGCAGCGATCCGGCCGCCGACATCGCGGCCTGCAAGGCGATCCTGGCCAAGGGCAGCAAGAGCTTCGCGGCCGCCTCGCGCTTGCTACCCCGACGCATGCGTGACCCGGCCGCGGTGTTCTACGCCTTTTGTCGGATCGCCGACGACCTCGTCGATTTCTCTGCGGATCCCTCGGCCGCGGTCGACGAGCTGAGCGCCCGACTCGATCGGATCTACGCGGGGACGCCCGACTCCGACCCGGTCGACCGCGCCTTCACGCGGGTGATCGAGGCCTACTCGCTGCCACGGACGATCATCGACGCGCTGATCGAAGGCTTCGCCTGGGACGCACAGGGCCGCGAGTACGCGACGCTCGGCGAGCTGCTGGCCTACTGCGCACGGGTGGCCTCGGCGGTCGGCGTGGTGATGACCCTGCTGATGGGCCCACGCGAGCGGCAGACGCTGGCGCGCGCGTGTGATCTGGGCGCCGCGATGCAGCTGACCAACATCGCCCGCGATGTGGCAGAGGACGCGGGCAGGGGACGCCTGTACCTGCCGAGCGAGTGGCTGCGCGAGCGCGGGCTCGAGCCGGGCGAGGTGATCACGGCGCTCTCGGCCGAGCCGCCGCGCTCGGATCCGCGGCTAATCGAGGTCGTGCGGGCGCTGCTCGACGAGGCCGAACTGTATTACCGGCGCGCGGATTCGGGTATCTGCGTGCTGCCATGGGACTGTCGACCGGCGATCCGGGCAGCGAGCCTGATCTACTCGGACATCGGCGCGGTGCTCCGCAAGCAAGGCTGCGATCCCGCGCGGGGTCGAGCCTTCACCAGCAAGGGGCGCAAGCTCGCCCGGCTCGTGCAGGCCTGGGTGATGCGGATCCCCAAGCACGATGCGGGCGGGCTCGCGGCTCCGGTGATCCCGGAGTGTGCTTTCCTGGTCGACGCGGTCATTGACCGCTAGATCGGCCCAGAGCCGACCAATGGTCGTGGTACACCCGACGTGCTCGGGCATGAAGGCTCGCGACCACGACAGCGCCCAAGACTCGGCCAAGCCTGCGCCGCGCGGCGGTGTCGAGCTCGAGCCGCCGCCCTATGGGATCGCGCTGGTGGACGCGGGTCGCTCGGTCATCCACGCCAAGCTGCAGGTCGGCCCTCCCGAGGATCCCTTCGAGCGCGAGGCCGATTGGATCGCCGAGCAGATCTTCTCGATGTCGGAGGTCGGCGCGCCGCTTCGATCGTCTGCGCGCGAGCAGGTGCAACGAAGCGGGGGCGGGCTCGAAGCCGGCGCGAGCTCGCTCGGCGGTCGCGAGGCGCCGGCGATCGTGCACGAGGTGCTGCGCTCGCCCGGTCAGTCGCTGGATCCGACGATTCGTGCGTTCATCGAGCCGCGCCTCGGCCACGACTTCAGCGAGGTCCGCGTGCACGTCGATGACCGGGCGGCGGCGTCGGCCAGGGCGATCGATGCCCTGGCGTATACGGTCGGCCAGCACGTGGTGTTCGGGGCCGACCAGTATGCGCCGAGCACCGGCGCGGGAGCCCGTCTGATCGCGCACGAGCTCGTGCACACGCTGCAGCAGGGCTCGGGTTCGACGTTGCGACGCAAGCCCGCGGCGTCAAAGCCATCGAAAGAGCGCATCGTCATCAAGATCCCCAAGGACATCACCACATTGCAGCAATTCCTCCGCTTCGCGGAGGTTCAGATCTTCGGTCGGGTCATCAATCACGCGTGGGACACGTCCGGCGCACCCTCGGTCATCCATGAGCCTGCCAAGCACGTCGGCACGTCAATCAACTTTTGGATCATGCCGTGGATGTTCGAGGTCTACGGTAGGGCCGACTCGGGTGCCGCCGGCAGGGCCGAGTCCGATCACGCCTACGAGCGGCTCGCCGCAGACGAGAAGGGCTCGATCGACGCGGAGATCGACCGTCGCTATTACGCGAGCACCAAGGAGGCACCCGGCAGCAAGATCAAGCCGGGCGAGCCCAGCAAGGCGGCGATCTGGCACAGCCTCCAGCGAGAGGTGCTGGCCGACAAGCGCAAGCTCGAGCAGCTACCCCAAGCGGTCCGAGCCATGCTCGGGCCGTCGAACTTCACCCCGGAGCACTACGAGCTGTATGTCCAGCTGGGATCGCTGCTCTCGCAGCTGTCCGAGGCCGAGCTCGCGGGGTTCTTTGCGATCGGCCCGAAGGGCGCGACGTTCTCGGCGGCCGAGCACGACCAATTGCTGAGCATCGCGCGCAAGCTCGCCAAGCTAGGCCCCGAGGCGCGCAAGGACTACCTCGCCCGGGTCAACGCGACCACGACCTCGCTGACCGACCTCGAGCGCGCGATCGATCGCTACATCGACCTTCAGACCGAGCGCGCGACGCAGAAGCAGAGCCACGAGACCGCCGCCAAGCCGCTGCTGGGCGCCGAGGACCTCTACACCAAGTATCGCGCGTACGAGCAGTGGCAGCGCAACGAGGCGCTGGCCAGCGCGCTCAAGGGCGTGGCGCGAGACAAGAGCTCGGCCGAAGATTCGCACGCGTATCTGCAAGACAAGCTGAAGGAGGCTGAGACGGCGCTGCTCGCCGCGCTGGCGCACAAGGGGTTTGCGTCGATCGCTGCGTTCGAGGCGGCGATCGAGAGCTATCGAGTCGCGTTTCGCACGCAAGCGGTCAACGTCGCGCTCGACGTGCTCGCCCGCTACGAGCACATGCTGTTCGAGGAGCGCAACAAGCTGGCTGCTGGCGGGGCGGCCACGATCGCGCAGGGGATCGCCGCGAGCAAGGCGTCGGAACATTACAAGGAGTATCGCGAGCAAGAGCAGATCGCGTCGAACATCCTGTCGGCGAAAGAGCCTAAAGAGACCTGGTGGGTAGCACCCTACAATTCGGCCAAAACCGCGGCCACGGACGCTAAGCGGCAGGGCGAAGCAGCGGTCATTCGCGGATCTGGCAACAATCCGCTGATCTCGGAGCGCGGGGTCGAGCTCGAGACATTCGCCGATCTCGACGCGGCCGGGGTCCAGGCGAATCTCACCGAGCTGATCACCCAGCGCTCCGCCGCGGCCCAAACCGCCCGACGGGAATTCGAGGAAGATCCCGATCGCGTGTTCAAGCTCCCCGACCTGGTCGCGGCCACACAATCGGTGTTGGGCGTCGATTCGACCACCATCTATGGGCGGATCATTCGGGACCACATGTCCGACGAGGCCAGCACGCACCTGCTGTCCCAGGTCGCGCTCGGCATCTTGGCGCTCGCGCTGACCTTCTTGGTGCCCGGCGGTGGTTGGGTCGCCGCTGCGGCGCTGGTCGGGCAGGCGGGCATTAGCACCTATCAGGCCTATGCCGCCTACAAGGAGTACGCCGAACAGCAGCGCGACTGGGAATTGGGCTTCTTGGCCGAGAAACCGTCGCTCTTCTGGGTCGGCGTAGCGGTCGCCGGAGCGGCGCTCGATCTCGGCGTCGCGACCACGACGCTGCTCAAGCAGTCCTCGGCCGCGCTCAAGGCCCTCGAGGGCCCGCTGCTCGAGTTCGCGCAAGACGGCAACGCGGCCAAGCTGCTCGCCAGGATCGAGGCCGCCGAGGGGCTCAACGCCAAGGTCAAGCTGGCGATGGCGCGCGAGCTCGAGTCGGCCCAGGCCGCGAAGGCGGCGTGGAAGGATCTCTTGGGGTATGGCGGGCGGCTCGGTGGATTCGCGGGCTTCGTCGATCCGGGGCTCGTCAAGGCGATGTTTCGGGCGATCTATTACTCGGTCAAGCGCGGCGTCGACTCGATCGCCAAGCTCAGCGCCGACGCCAAGTTCCTCGACATCGCCGGGGACCTCACCCGGATGTCCGGCGCCGAGCGGGCGCAGATCGAGGCGGCGCTCGAGGAGGTCAAGCAGATCGTCAATGTCGGCAAGACCAAGGGGATGGACGATGCGGCGCTGCGTGGCTTCGTCGATCGCTGGGCGCTCAATCGCCACAAACCGGGCTTTCAGATCAAGCTCGGCGAGGAGATGCAGGCGTGGAAGCCCCTGACCGACGAGCAGCGGCGGGTCTTGAACGCGCTCGAAGAGCAGCGGACCGCGGTCAAGAACCTCTACGAGCAAAAGGCGGCTGCGCAGGAAGAGCTGGCCGCTCTGCGTGCCCAGCCGGACAAGAGCGCGGAGGATCTGGCCGAGATCCGCTCGCTCGAAAAGGAGCTTCGTGGGCTCGATCCGAGCTCGATCCCCGGCAAGCCGGTGGCCGGGAAGGGCAAGATCGCCGAGGCCGAGGCGACCTTGGCGATGCGCGAGACCGATGCGGCGAGGGCCGAGCTCTCGCTCTACGACCGGCTGCGCGCGGCGGTCCCGTCCGACGCGGCCAAGCAGCACAAGCTCGCGGGTGTGCGCACGGATCAGGTCGGACCTCTGCGGATCAAGCCGAGTGGTGAGCTGCAAGTCGATCACATCGTGTCGGTGCGCGAGATCGCGGACATGGATGGATTCGCCCGGCTTCCATGGAAGGATCAAAAGGCGATCGTCGACATGCGCGAGAACCTGATTGTGATGGACGCGTCCGCGAACGCGTCGAAGGGCGATCGAACCTGGCGATCGTGGCTGCAGGCCGGCAATTACTACGAGCGCTCGACGATCGAGGCGATGGCCAAGCAGGAGGCGCAAGTGCGGGCGCTGATCGAGAAGGCGATTCAGGAGCGGCTCGCGCTGCTTCCGGCGGGCAAGCCCTGACGTGCCGGTCAGCGCGAGCGCTGAGCCAGACCTCGCAATCGTGAGACGCTCTCGGCGTGAGCGCGTCCGAAGTCGACGAGCCGAAGCCCAGCGAGCGAGCTGAGCCGGACTCCGAGTCGCTCACCGCCGCAGAGCTGCTCGCGGCGGTCCAGGCGGAGCCGCACGAGCTCGCTCACCGGCAGGTCTACGCCGACTTCTTGCTCGAGCGTGGCGACCCGCGTGGGGAGTTCATCGCCTTGCAGCTTGCCGAGCACCGCGGCGAGCTGAGCCGTCGAGGGCAGCTGCGCATGCGGGCGCTCGCGCGCGAGCACAAGCACGCGTGGCTGCGCGAGATCATCGCGGCGCTGAAGGCCTCGCGGGTCGTGTTCGAGCGCGGGTTCCTGAGCAAGGCTCGCTTTCGTCGCCACGTTCGGCCCGAGGAGCTCGAGCTCGGCTCGCCGCTTTGGGCGACGGTCGAGTGGCTCGAGCACGCGCCGCTCGAGCTGCTCCGGCACCCGGTCGCGCACGCGCTTCGGGCGATCACCTGCGATGAGGCGACCGCGCTCGCGCTGCTCGGACCCGAGCAGCCGATGCCGAGGATCGAGCACTTGGACATCAAGCTCGACTACCGTCACGTCGAGCCCGCGCAGGAGCTCCGCTACAGCCTCGAGGAGCACGCCGGCCTGCCCAACCTGCGGGCGCTCGGGCTTCACTCGTACGCGCTGGCGCTCGAGCGCTTGGACTGGATCTGGACCGGTCGGCTAGCCACGCAGCTCGAGCGGGTCGAGCTGAGGATCATCTGGGTGCAGTCCTCCCGGGTGCCGACGTCCGAACAGCTGGACCCCCGCCTCGGCCCGCTGCTGCGATCGCTGCGGAGCTCGTCGGCCACGATCTCCACGATCCTGCTCGAGCACTGCGGTCTGCGGTGGAGCCTCGCGCGTGGGAGCGGGTCCGAGTGGCGGGAGATCGGGTTGGACGCGGAGTACCGGTTCGAGATCGACTCGCTCCGGATCGCGCTCGCCGATCTCGTCGCGCTCGGCGACGTCCGGCTGCGCTCGCAGATCGAGCTGGGGTCGGACGTCGACCCTGCTCTCCAGGCCAACTGGAGCGCGCTCGTGGGCGCTTGAATTAATTCCCTGGCGCTTCAGCCTCGCGGCAGCGCGCTCAGCCGCGCGAGCGCTTGCGATGGATCCGCTCGATCCGTGCGGCCTCGCCCGACTCGACCAGCTTGCGCAGCACCTGCTCCATCTCGCGGGCGAAGATCAGCCGCACGCTCTCGAGCCCGAGCGGCTTGAGCTCGCGGAACGCCTCGGTCACGGCGTCGAGCGAGCGGCCCTGACCGAACCCGTCGCCGGCTCGCGCACCGAAGAGCTCGACCAGCTCGTTGGCGGCCCGCTGGATGTGCTTTTGCAGGATCTTCCAGGCAGCAGCCATGACGTCGAGGCTGATGCCCGCCCGCTCGAGCCGGCCGGCGACCTGCAAGAGCCCGGGGCTGTGCACGAGGTAGCGGCCCTCGCCGTGCGCTTCGAGCAGGCCCTGGCGGACCAGCTCGGCGAGCGAGCCGGGGCGCAGCTCACCGACGAGCTGATGGATCTGGGCGAGGTCGAGCACCTGCGGGGCGTCGTCGGCCCACGCGGCTTGCAGCTGGGCTTCGAGGCCGAGCCACTCGGTCAGCTGCAGCTCGCCGCTCTCGATGCGATCGACGAGGTCCTTGATCGCGCGCATCCGCAGGCCGCGATCCTGCAGGCGGCCGATCAGGTCGAGCCGCTCGATGTGCTTCTCGCCGTAGAAGGCGACGCGCCCGCGCTTGTCCGGCTTGGGCAGCGCGCCAGCGCTCTGATAGAAGCGGATTGTTCGGCTGGGGATCCCGGTGTGGGCGGCGAGCTCGTCGATCGTGAGCGAGAGGCCGGAAGCATCGCTGCGCTCGGTGTCCGAGGCTGCTTCGGTCTCGGCTGAACTCGACTGCTCGGGCTCGCGGGCCATGGCGTGGGAGTGGGTAGACACTAAACCACATCCGCGAGCGGTGCCCCGCTCGTGCGTTCGTGCGGGAGCTTGCGGCTCAGGTGGGCGATCTGTCGGAGCGCCTTGGCCAGCGTCCGGGGCCAAGAGTCGCTCCGATACTCGACGCCGTGCGCCTCGCAGGCGGCACGGACCTTCGGTGCGACCTCGCGGAGCCGGTTGGTGGGCAAGGTCGGGAACAGGTGGTGCTCGATCTGCAAGTCGAGCGCGCCGCACAGGACCGAGAGCACGCGCGGGACCTCGAAGTTGTTGGCCGCCTCGACCTGCATCGCGTAGCGCTCGCCCTTGTTGCGCGGCATGGTGCCCTCGGCGTAGGCGGCCGTGTCCTCGCCGACGTGGCCGCAGTAGATCGTCGCGGCCGAGTAGATGTCGCGCATGACCTCGGACAGCCAGTTGCCGATCAGCACACGCAGCGCGAGCGGCCAGGCGATCAGGCCGGCGAGCAGCGGGAACAGCCCGTACTCGCGCGCGTAGTAGGGGATGTACTTGCGAAACGCTCGACGGTGGGCGTCGACGACCTCGTCGCGCGAGCGCTCGCGGATGAAGTCGTAGCCGCCGCGGCCGTTGCCGCTGTACACGTCGGTCAGGCCGGTGAAGTGCAGGTTCATCAGCGCGGCGAAGTTGGGGAACAAGATCAGCAGCGTGAAGGGCAGCTGGAAGTAGTGGACGAAGCGGTGGGGCGTGTGCTCGGTCAGGCGCACGGGGCCGAAGTGGATGTCGGGATCCTGGCCGGCGACGTTGGTCAGCCCGTGGTGGCGACCGTTGTGTCCGCGGATCCACGAGGCCTCGTCGATCGGGACCTGCCAGCGAAACCGGCTCGAGTGGAAGCGACCGGCGTCGGGCAGCTTGTTGAACGCGCCGTGCAGGGCGGTGTGGCCGATCTCGGTCGCTTGCAGCTGCTTGTGAACCCACAGCGCGAGCACGCCCGAGACGAAGCCGAGCGGCCCGGGAGCGAACATGAGGGCGAGGCGGCCGGTGACCTCGAGGCCGCGAGACAAGCCGTCGAGTCGACGGACATAGCGGAGATCCTCGGCACCGACCTTGGCCTGGGCTTCACGTCGGATGGCATCGATGGCGTCTCCGAAGGCGCGAAATCGCGCTGTTTCGTCGCTGCGAAGCGTTACGTCGGCATCCGCGCGATTATGAGGCGGAGCGCTTGAAACGTTGATTTCAGCCGTTTTCGAGCCAGTCATGATCGTTGCTCCTGATTTGTCGCAATCAGGACTGCGCCAGTTGTAACCGTTACAGTAAACGATGGCAAGTTAATTTTGGCGGGGGAGGAGCCGTTCTCTCCGACCATCACCTGGTGCACGTCGGCGCCCTGCTCGAGCAGCTCCTCGCCACGCCCCCCGACGACGCATGAACGCGATGTCGAACGGGCCTCGCCACAACTCCGGGGCAGCCGAGCTGCTCGCCGAGGTCGAGCGGGCGATCGCGAGGGGCAAGCTCGAGCAGGCGCTCGAGCATCTGCTCGAGCTGTGGGCGCTCACGCGCGACGTCTCGCTCGCGCGGTTGATTGAAGCGCTGAGCGAGCGGCTCTGCGCGAAGCGGCCTCCGGTCGGCGCGCTGCGTCCAAGCGAGACCGAGCGAGCATGGGCCGAGCGGATCGCCAGCGCGGACGCGGTCGACCTCGGCGTGCTCTTGCCCTCGCTCGGCGAGGTCAACTCGGTCGTTGGCCGCAAGCAGCTCGAGCTCTTGGCTCGCTTCCCACCCGACCCGCGGATCGCCGCGCGCCTGTGTGAGCTGCTCGTCGCGCCCCCCTTCGCGGCGAACAGCACCGCGCCCTTTTGGGTCGAGCTCGAGGCGGTCGTGCAGGCCCACGCGGATCCGCGGGTGGTCGAGCGGCTCGCCGCGGCCTCGCCATTGCGAGCGACGCTGGACACGGAGATGGGCGCTCGCATCGATCGCATCCGCGCGCGGATCAGCGAGGACATGCGGGCGCGCCTCGCCGACCTCGCCACTCTCGAGCCCGAGCTGTGCGCGCGGGTCGAGCAGATCGATCGCTCGCTGGCCCCGGCCGAGCGCTCGCTCGGAGCCGACGAGCTGCTCGCGGCGGTGCTGGCCGAGCCAGGCTCGCTCGCGCATCGCGAGGTCTACGCCGACTTCCTGCAGGCTCGCGGTGATCCGCGCGGAGAGTTCGTGGCTCTGCAGCTCGCGGCCCACCGCGGCGCGCTGAGCCGGGCGGGAGCTCGGCGTATGCGTGCGCTCGAGCGGGAGTACGCAGGCGTGTGGCTGCGCGAGATCAGCCGGGCGCTGGTCCGCGACAGCATCGTGTTCGAGCGCGGGTTTTTGGTCGCGGCGCGGATCCACAGCCAGCGACGCGAGCTGGGCGAGCAGATCGGCGCGCCGCTCTGGGCGACGGTCGAGTCGCTCGAGGGGGCCCCGCTCGAGCTGCTGCGTCACCCGGGCATGCGCTCGCTCCGATCGATCACCTGCGATGAAGCGACGGCGCTCGCCTTGCTCGACGCCGACCAGCCCCTGCCGAGTGTCGAGCGCCTGTGCGTCGACTTCGTCTACCCGGCGGTGATCCAAGAGCCGCTTCGGCGCAGCTTCGAAGCGCACGTGGGTCTGCCCGCGCTGCGGGTGCTCGGGCTTCGCTCACCCGAGCTCTTCATCGGCCAGTTCTTCTGGATCTGGTGTGGAGAGCTGGGCGCTCGGCTCGAGCGGGTCGAGCTCTCGCTGACGTGGTCGCGAGATCATGAGCCGCGAGAGCGGAAGGATCTGGGCCTCGGACTGCTGCTGCGATCGCTGCGGGAGTCGGCGACGACGATCTCCACGCTGGTGCTCGAGCATCGCGGCCTGCGGTGGACGCTGCATCGCGGCGAGGGGTCGACGTGGCGGCAGCTCGACCTGCGCGCGGGAGATCGTTTCGACGTCGACTCTCTGCGGATCGGCCTGGACGACCTGCTCGTGCTCGGAGAGATCGAGCTGCGCGCGGACATCGAGCTCTCGCCGGACGTCACGCCCACGATCCGAGCCAGCCTCGCCGCGCTGGTGGGCGGCGAATCCCTCGTCGTGTCGTAACGCTAGCATCCGCTCGCCGAACATCTGCCAGCGGCCTTGTCCGGTCGCCGTGCCATCCCTATCCTCCGAATCCCCATGAGTGAGCCCAGCCATCGCAAGGTCATCATCCTCGGCTCCGGCCCCGCCGGTTATACGGCGGCGATCTACGCGGCCCGAGCCAACCTCGCGCCCTTGGTGATCACCGGTAACGAGCCTGGCGGTCAGCTCATGACCACCACGGACGTCGAGAACTACCCCGGCTACCCCAAGGGCGTGACCGGGCCCGACATGATGGACGAGCTGCGCGAGCAGGCCGAGCGCTTCGGGACCGAGATCCACTACGACATGGTCGTCGAGGCCGACCTCTCGCAGCGGCCCTTTCGTCTGCAGACCGACGGTGGAGATCGCTTCACTTGCGACGCGCTGATCGTCTCGACGGGGGCGAGCGCCAAGTACCTCGGGATCCCCAGTGAGGAGCGGCTCCGGAACAAGGGCGTGACCGCCTGTGCGACCTGCGACGGGCACTTCTACGCCGGTAAGGATGTTGCGGTGATCGGTGGCGGCGACACGGCGATGGAAGAGGCGCAGTACCTCACCCGCATGTGCACGAAGGTCCACCTGATCCACCGGCGCAACGAGTTCCGCGCCAGCCAGATCATGCAGAAGCGGACCTTCGAGAACCCCAAGATCCAGGTCCACTGGAACCGCGAGGTCGACGAGGTGCTCGGCGACGAGAAGGTCTCGGGCCTGCGCTTGCGCGACACCGTCGATGGTCACACCGAGGAGCTGGCGGTCCAGGGCCTGTTCTTGGCGATCGGCCACGTGCCCAACTCGCAGATCTTCCGCGGCCAGCTCGACATGGACGAGACCGGCTACCTGCAGGTGGTGCCCGGGACCACGCGGACCAACGTCGCGGGCGTGTTCGCGGCCGGCGACGTGGCCGACAAGGTCTACCGTCAGGCGGTCACTGCCGCGGGCACGGGCTGCATGGCCGCGATCGATGCCGAGCGCTGGCTGGCCGAGCACGGCTGAGTGAGATCCTTCGCGAGATCCTTGGCCCCCGGGGGCTGAGGATCTCGGTTACGCTGCGGCCGATGTCCTCGGGTCTGGAAGAATTCGGCATCACCGACGACGACGCCCCGATCGCTCGTGCGCCCGAGCCAACGGGCGGCAAGCCGACTGCAGAGCAGGCCAAGAAGGACCCGCAAGAGGTCCTGCGTGCGCTCGAGAGCGTGTCGCTCTTCGCCGGGCTCTTGCCGACCCACCTACGCCGGATCGCCAAGCTCGCCCAGCAGGTCGACTTCAAGAAGGGCGAGTACGTGTTCCGCCACGGAGACGAGGGCGACGGGCTGTTCTTGGTGCTCGAGGGCGCGGTCCGGATCTCTCGCAACCTCGCGGGCATGGGCGAGGAGGCGCTGGCGATCCTCCGCGAGGGCCACCACTTCGGTGAGATGTCGCTGATCGACGACGACATCCCGCGCTCGGCTGACGCGCTCTGCCACGAGCCATCGCGCCTGCTCAAGCTGCCCAAGCACGATCTACGCGATCTGATGTTCGTCGATCGCGAGCTTGCCTACGAGCTGCTCTGGCGCTTCGTTCGTGGGCTGTCCGCGCGGCTGCGCGACTCGAACGATCGCCTGATGATGCTGACCGCGACCAGCAAGTTCTGATCCTTCAGACCGCCGAGTACCACTTGGGATCCAGCGGCATCCCGTGGGTCTTGGTCGTCTTGGTCGTGTAGTCGGGGTGGATCTCGAGCTCGAGCGGTCCGAGCAAGGGCATGATCACCTGCGACCAGATCTCGTGGCCCGGGTCGCGTGCGCGGTCCTTGTTGTGCTGGCGATGCGCCTCGACCCACTTCAAGGCTGCCCCTTGCTTGCGGCAGACCTCGACGAAGTGGGCGAAGCTCTGCTTGGCCAGCTCGACGTCGAGCGTGTCGTTGCTGCTCTTGCGATCCTCGAACTTGCCGTCGTAGGCCCAGCCGACGCCGAGCCGATTGCCGCCGTCACCGTGGTAGGTGTACGCGTTGACGGGCCACAGCACGAGCGACGCGCGTAGCTTCGGCGAGCACAGCCCGTGATAGCTGAGCGGTCGATAGCGCTTGATCAGCGCGTCCTCGTCCTTCGCACCGAAGCCGCCGAGCACGTCGGTCTGGTGGACGACGATCGATACGACCTCGCTCGGGGTCCGCCAGACCCCCTTCTTGCCCTTGTAGGGGAGCGGGTTCGGCAGCGAGGTCAGCTCGGACCAATACTCGAGCTTGCGCATCGGAGCGATCACCGAGTCAGCAGAGGGTTGCGGAGCCATGCCTAATTAGCGCACGACGATCACCACCGAGCCACGAACTTTTTTACCAACCAGCGGGTCGGTCGGGCGCACGAACGAGCAAGCCGGCCGACAGGGTGGGGTGCCCGCTCAGGCGACCAAGAGGCCGGCCTCACGCAGCAACGAGCAGACCGAGAGCAGCGGCAGACCCATGATCCCAGTGAAGTCGCCGCCCTCGATCCGCTCGAACAGCTTGATGCCCGCGTCCTCGATTCGATAGGAGCCCACGCAATCGAGCGGGCGGTGGCGCTCGACGTAAGCCCGCGCCTCGGCCTCGCCGAACGCCCGCAAGTACAGGCGCTGCTCGTCGATCGCGTGCCGCTCGAAGCCTTGGTCTCCTTGCAGGACGACCGCGGTGATCAGCCGATGCGTGCGCCCGCGCAGCTGCATGAGCTGGGCGACCGCTCGCTCGACGGTCTCGGGCTTGTGCAGCAGCTCGGGGCCCTCGGGGCGGTCGATCACCGCGATCTGGTCCGCGGCGAGGATCCACGCGCGAGGGAGCTCGGCGCGCAGGCTCTCGGCCTTGCCTCGCGCGAGCGTCAGCGCGAACTCGTGAGGAGCGAGCTCGGCGAAGCGGTGATCGTGGGCGCGCTCGTCGAAGTCCGGCGCGCGGGTGTCGAAGGGTAGCTCGAGCCGTGCGAGCAGCTCGGCCCGATAGCGGCTGGTGCTCGCCAGCACCAGCATGGCCTCAGCGCCAGCCCTTCTTCTTTTTCTTCGACGAGCCCTCGGACGCCGCAGCCAGCTTCGCGGCCTCCTCGGGGTAGGCCGCGAGCATGTCGGCGCGCAGCTGATCGAGCTGCGTCTGCAGGCCCCCACACGCGGCCCCGTCGTCCTTGTCGCCGCTAGTGAACTCGGGCACCCCGAGCTTGGGGTTGGTGACGTGCTCGAAGTAGTAGACGTCCTTGTCCTCGGAGATCGCCGAGAGCGTGTCGCGGAACGCGAGGCAAGGCTTGGGCGCGCCGGACACCTGGTAGAGGTCGCGGGCGCGGTTGATCTTCCAGTCGACCAGCTTGGCGGCCTCGGGATCACGGCCGAGCTCGTCGAGGATCCGGTGGCGATCGATCCAGCCGAGCACCTTGGTCGGATCGTCGACGTTGACCAGCTCGAGCAGGAACGCGTGGCCGGGCTTGCCGAGCTTCTGCACCGCGAGATCGATCGCCTGCGGGCGGACGTACTTGTTGCGCAGCAGGTCCTGCAGCTCGCGGTAGAAGTCGGGGTTGTCGATCAGCGCGGCGTCCTTCTCGTAGGCCTGGCCATAGCGCTCGAGCGCGGTGACCTTGGACGAGGCCTTGCTCGACATCGCCAGCGCCTTGCCTTCGCGCCACAAGAGCTGCGGGTCCTCGGGGAACTCGTCGCGCGCGGGTCGGATCAGCTTGAGCGCTTGGTCGGCGTTCTTGGCCGTGAGCGCCTGGTCGATCGTGATCAGGATGTCCTCGCTAGGACCGCCGGTCGCCGGCAGCGGGAGCTTGTCGGTCAGCGAGCCGCCGAGGCCACCGTTATTGGGGTCGGGGTCCAACGACTTCTTCGTGTCGAGCCCCTTCTTGCCGTCGCCGCCGACCAGGACGTTGTGCTCGCTCGCCGAGTCGTCGTTGCCCTCATCGGGATCCTCGGTCCCGCCGTCGGACACCAACGCGATGAGGATCAGCAGGCCGAGCACACCGCCGGTCGCGTACCAGACCTTGCGCGGCACGGCCCGTAGCAGCGCCATCAGCCGCGGGTCATGGCTGAGCGTCTGGTAGCTGCGCGTCGAATCGTCGGGGATCGGCGTCGGCGGGCGGGCGTGGGTTCCGGTCCCCGGACCGACAGGCGGGACCGTCGGGTCGAGCGACACGACCGGATGGCTGCCGGTGTGGCCGTAGAGATCGCGGGGGTCGACCGGCTGGGTGTCGAGCCGATCGACCTTGATCGGTACGCCGGTCTCGAACGCGATCTGCTCTTGGACCGCCTGCAGCGCCTTGCGAGCCTCGCGGGCAGACGAGAAGCGATCGTCGCGGGCCTTCTCGAGCATGCGCGTGACCACGGCTTGCAACGCAGCGGGCACGCTCGCGGGCAGCGGCGGCGGATCGACGCTGACCTGCATGCGGATCAGCGCGACCGGATCGTCGTTGTCGAACGGGATCCGGCCGGCCAGCATCTGGTAGAGGATGACGCCGGCCGAGTACACGTCGGTCCGAGTGTCGACCGGCGAGCCGGTCGCCTGCTCCGGGCTCATGTAGTGGGGCGTGCCGAACACCAGGCCGAGCCGGGTGAGCGGCTGCGCGACCTCGCTGTCGTCCTTCTCGCCGACGATCTTGGCGATGCCGAAGTCGACCAGCTTGAGCACCTCTTCGCCGTCGTGATCACGGGTGACGAGCACGTTCTCGGGCTTGAGGTCGCGGTGGATCACGCCCTTCTCGTGCGCGTGCTCGAGGCCACGGAGGATCTGGACCATCAGCTCGATCGCCCGCATCGGCGGGAGCGGACGATCGAGCTGCTCGACCAGCTCGACACCCGAGACCAGCTGCATGACCATGAACTTCATCCCGGCTTCGGTGGTGCCGAAGTCGGTGACCGGGATGATGTTGGGGTGGTCGAGGCGGGCGGCGCTGTGGGCCTCGCGGTCGAAGCGACGCGAGATCTCGTGGTTCTCGCCGAGGTGCGGGTGGAGGATCTTGACCGCTACGTCGCGCTTGAGCTGCAGGTGGTGGGCCTGAAACACGGCCCCCATGCCACCGATGCCGAGCAGCCTGTCGATGCGATAGCGGCCGGCGATGGTCGTGCCGACCAGCTCCTCCAGCGCCTCGACCTGCTTCGCCGGTTCACTCACGCGGGCAAAATACTATCCGAAGCGCCCGCATGCGAGGCTGCTCGACCACGATGCGCGAAACCAGCCGGCTCGCGTATGTGCGGCTTCGCTTCGTCCATCCGGCGCCGAGTGAGCTGGATTGCCTTCGTCAGCAGTCCCACAGGCGCTCAAATGCAAAATGTCGACCTCGCAAGCCTTCGAAGCGCCACGAAACCGCCACCCCCGCGCCAGGCGACCTGCGGAGCGCCGCTCTGCGGCCGTTTTGAGAGCTGGCCACCGAGCCGCGTGGCCTCCATCGGTTCGCACGCGGGTATCACCTGCGGGACCTCGCATGCGGTTTCGGGGCGACACCCTCGCGCGTAGGGGCGTCCCCACCTCATGGGAAGGCCGAAGAGATCCCGGTTTGGCCGCGCAGCGCCCGTGCATGGCTGAGTGCACGACGTCTGCGGGGGGACATCTAAGGAACAGGCCGCGTGCGGACCGTATCCTCGTCGGGCGGGCTCTCGCGGGTAGGGGCCGTCGGCACCTCGATGAAGTGCGTGCCGATGTCCCGCTCGATCCGTGCGAGGGCGTCCTGTGCCCAGTGGACGAAGCTGATTTCGTTGGTCGAGTGGAAGTCGGCCAGCATCTCCTCGAGCTCGCGCCGCGCTCGCGGGGTCTGGCCCATCATGTGAGCGACCTCGGCGTCGAGCAGGCGGAGCTGCTGGAGGGTGACCTGATCGCCCGCGGACTGCATGTCGCGGCGGGCCGTGGCGAGCAGCTCGGCGCCCTCTTCGACGCTCCCGAGACGCGCGCGTGTGTAACCCAAGAAGCCGCGGTTGAGGTGCACGGCTTGGGCGAGGCCGAACAAGCTGGCGATGCTGATCGCCTCTTCGAAGGCGTGCGCGGCCTCTTCGAGCTGGCCGTTGCGCAAGTAGAGATCGCCGAGGTTGTGCAGCGGCGTGTGGAGCAGGCGCGGGACCTTGGCCGAGCGCAGCTGAGCGATCGCCTCTTCGGTCTCGGGGATCGCCCGCTCCGGATCGCCGCCGAGCACGGCCAAGAACGCGATCCCGGACAGGTAGCTCTGCCGCTGCACGACCGGCACCCGTGCGGCGATCGGCTTGCCCATCTCGTGCAGGCGCCGAGCCTCGCCGAGCTGGCCCGAGAGCGAGAGGCAGCGCAGCCGTACGCCGATGATGTGGCAGACGTCGACGTCGTTGGCGTCGTCGAGCTCGAGGATCTCCATCGCCTTGCGCGAGTAGGAGCCAGCCTGCTCGATCTCGCCGGCCTGCAGCAGCACCTCGGCGCGGCGGTTGGAGATGCGCAGCTCGAGCACGCGATCGCGGGCCATCTTGGCCGCCTCGGCCGCGCGCGAGAGCCGATAGAGCGTCCGCTCCATGTCCTCGCTCGCGTCGCCAGCGTTGCGATCGGCGAGGCCCAGCCAGAACAGCGACTGGGCTCGAAAGTCCCGCATCAGCTCGGCGAGCAAGATGCCGGCCTCGTAGTGGGCGGCCTCGCGGCGCGGGTCCTCGAGCGCACCCGCGCCCTGATTGAGCAGCAGCAGCTTGGCCTCGAGCAGGCGGGGGATCGCCGCGGTCCCGCCGTGCTGACGTAGGCGTCGGATCAAGCGCTCGAGCACCTGCGCGCCGAGCTGGGCCTGACCGACCGCGAACAGGCCGGCGGCGGCCTCCTCGAGCGCATCGACGGCCTCGAGCCCCTCGGCCGCGTCGTCGAGCAGGCGGACCTTGAGGAACACGAAGTTGCTGTCGATCGCGTCGAGCTCGTCGATCCGAGCGGCGAGGTCGAGGCGGGTCTCGTCGAGCGAGTCGGAGTAGCGCTGGCGGACCGCCTCGCGCACGGCCTCGTGGGCGAGCGCCACGGTGCTCGAGCCCGACACGGCGTTGCGGACGACCAAGCCCTCACCCTCGAGCCGATCGAGCGTGCGACGGAACCGGCTCTTGCGA
Organism: uncultured Myxococcales bacterium; assembly: GCA_965649595.1. Lineage (GTDB taxonomy): Bacteria > Myxococcota_A > Polyangia > Nannocystales > Nannocystaceae > Plesiocystis. Next base: position 22,945 of record CBFGLP010001217.1, read on the forward strand.
AGGTCACTGAGCTGAGCGAGCTGCTCCTCGTCGATCGGCGCCTCGATCAGGTAGAGGATGCTGGCGATCTCCCACGCGCTGACCCCCTGCGCGTCGAGCCGCGCCTCCGAGCGCTGGGCGAGCGTCTGATGGAGGTTCTGGGCGGCGGGCGAGGACGCCCGAAACACCCAGTTGTCCGCGTCGCGGGCCAAGATGCCCTCTTCGATCAGCACGCGGAGCGTCTCGCGGAAGCTGAGCGGGTGCCCGCCAGTCAGCTTGTCGAGCGCCTTGGCCAGCTCGCTGACGGTCGCTCGGTCATCGCCGAGGATGCCAGTCAGGATCGTGTGCATCTCGCGAGGCGAGAAGGGCCGGAGGTTCCAGGTCTCGGCGATCTGGTCGCGCCCGAGCCCGGCGATCAGCGGAGCGAGCCGCTGGTGCGGGATCGTGCTGGCGCAGAGCAAGAGCGGGGCTTGGTTGTGGGCGATCGCGCGGGCGAGCTGCTCGAAGCGAGCGAACTCGCTGGTGCCCTTCGATAGCTCGGACAGGTGCAGCGTGAACGGCCGCTCGCGACAGGCAGCGAGCAAGAACTCGATCAGGCGGCCGGCCGCACCCTCGTCACCGCCGCGATCGCGATCGCGGGCGAGCTGCAAGAGGTCGGAGTGCTCGGCGATGACCTTCGAGCGCTCGCCGAGCGCGGTAGCGATCTGCAGGACGACCGGCCCGAACGCGCCGAGCGGGGTCCGCTCGGTCATCCAGCACGAGCTCTCGACGAACAGCCCACCGCCGAGCTGGATCTCGCGGCGCAGCTCGGTGAAGAGCCGGCCCTTACCCATGCCCTCGGGCGCCTCGATCACGACCGTGCGGATCAGGTGGGTTCGGCCGGAGGTGCGGCTCTCGGACGCAGACTGCCCGCTCGCTCCGATCGGTGCGAGCACATCGACGGCTCGGGTGAGCAGGAGATCGAGGTAGCTTTGGCGATCGACGAAGGGCAGGTGCTCGACCAGCACCCGCGCGAACTCGGCTCGATCTTCCTTGCTGTCTTGTCGCTCGCGGATGTGCGAGGGCTCGCGACGCAGCAGCTCGAGCACGATGCTGCGGGCGCTCTGCGGGCGCCGTTCGGGATCGGGGTGGAGCATGCGGCCGATCAGCTCGGCGACGACCGGACCGGACTGCTTGAGCAGCGCGCCAGCCAGCTCCTGTCGCCAGTCCTTCTGCGCGCGCAGGGCCTCTTCGAAGTCGCGCGAGGGGAACGGCTTGCTGCCACGGATCGCCGCGTACATGGTCGCGGCCAGCGAGTAGATGTCGGACCGGCTGTCGGTCTTCTTGCCCTGGACCTTCTCCGGCGCCGAGAAGCCCGGGGTCCCGAGCACGACGTCGGTCTCTTCGTGCTCGACGTTGCCCTCGGTGGTCCGAAGCACGCGCGCGAGACCGAAGTCGATCAGCTTGGCCTGCGGCTGCCCGTCCGAGCGCGTGGTCACCAGCACGTTGGTCGGCTTGATGTCCTCGTGGACGAGGCCGAGCGCGTGGATGTAGTCGAGCGCGCGAGCGAGCTGCACGAAGATGTCGACGACGACCTCGCGCGGCTTGGCTTGCAGGAAGTCGGTCAGGTAGACGCCCTCGACCAGCTCCTGCGTGAAGTAGACGCCGTCGATCTCCTCGCAGCGCCCGAACTCGTAGACCGCCGCGAGGTTGGGGTGGTGCAGCTGCGTGAGCAGCCGAAACTCGTCCTTGAACTTCTCGGTGACGTCGTCGCTCTCGTTGGGCGACGCGGACCCGAAGTTGCGGTTGGTTCGACTGATCGCCGACTTGCGGCTCTGCAGGAAACGCGAGGGCGATGAGGACGACGAGGATGGAACTGCATGGGACGAAGACGAGCGAGCCTCGGAGCTCCGCGTGCCGTCGATCGGCTTGGAGCTGTCGAGCACCTTGGAGCTATCGAGTCCACTACGCGAGCGGGTTCCACGCGGCTCTAGCGTGGCGTCGCTGCGGATCACCTTGAGCGCGACCTCGCGATCTTCGAGCTCGTCCTCGGCTCGATAGACCGCCCCGAAGCCTCCCTTCCCGAGGAGCTGCTTAATTTGGTAGCGCCCCGCGATCTTTTTCGGGATGTCGGTCATCGACCCGGTGCTGCGCTGGCCGCGGCTGGACTGTAGCCACCGGGGTTGTCCGGCACAACAGCGCCGGGCCCGAGTGACCTTTGACTGGAGACAGAAGCAGTGCCTCGAATCACGGTTATTACACCAATCAAAAAGGAGTGCTAGTGGAGCGTACGAACAGTCCGAGAGCGGATCGCACGCATGACCTTTTGATCAAAAAGCCAAACAGATTTGGGAGGAACGAGTGGGGAGATGGGTCCCGACCATCCGCGTTGGGGCCTATGGCCACGCTCGAGCTGGGACGGAGCGGGGCGCAGC
>CBFGLP010001218.1:0-3947 GCA_965649595.1 uncultured Myxococcales bacterium
AGCCCTCCAAGGGCTGAGCCGAGAACCAACAAAAAGGGCCCTCGATGAGGGCCCTTTTTTACCTGCTCAGCCGCTAGGCTGACCGAGGCGAGGAGGAGAAGAAGATTACTTCTTCTCCTCCTCCTTCTTCTCGCACTTGTCGAGGTCCTTGAGGGAGGTGGCATCCATCACGCAAGAAGCTTGCTTCTTGTACTCCATGGCGCCCACCTTCTCCTTCTCCTTCTTCGCTTCCTCGACGCACTCGTCCTTCATCTTCTTGATCTGGTCCTCGGGCATCGCGTCGACCTGATCGCCGAGCTCCTTCTTCATGAGACCGATGACGTGCTCACAGACGTCCTCGGGAGCGGGTGCACAAGCGGCGAGCATGGGGGCCAGAACGGCGAGGGCCAAAACGGTGCGGATGTTCTTCATGGTCGGAACCTTGGGTCGGTGGTGGGTTGATCCGCGCGCAGTCTATCGATGCGCCGTTGGGTCGCCAACCCCTTCGTTGCGTGCAGGTCACCGATGCGACGCGAGTCGAACCGAAGCGCCGGGCCAAGTACCTCGCCGTCCCTAAGTGCGCGTATTGGCTGATCAATCGGGAGATGACGGCAGGCGGGATCAGCGAGCGGAGGGGTATCTACGCGGCCTCGTGGTGGCTCGTGGCTCCAGGCTGCGTGCATCTGGAGCGAGAGGACGCACGCCCGGCGGCGAGATCGACGAGCCTGGCCGGGTTTAGGTGGCTGCCGTAGGCTCGCGCTTCGGCGAACGAAATGACGATCAGCGAACATGGCGGCCCGTTCGGGGCTTCAGCAGAACGTGGTCCCGCTGACCTACCACGTGCGAGCCAACGCGAGCCCGCCCGAGGTCGTGCGCGGCCGATCAGCGTCGCGCCGATGATGGATCGCAGCGATCGCCACTTCCGTCGGTTCATGCGCCTGATCAGCCGCCACACGCTGCTCTACAGCGAGATGGTGACCTGCCCGGCGGTGCTGCACGGCGATCGCGAGCGGCTGCTCGGCTACGACGACGAAGAGCACCCCTTGGTGCTGCAGCTCGGCGGTGATGATCCAGAGCAGCTCGCAGCCTGTGCACGGATCGCCCAGGCGCAGGGCTATGACGAGGTCAACCTCAACGTCGGCTGCCCCTCGGATCGTGTCCAGAGCGGCCGCTTCGGTGCGTGCCTGATGCGGACGCCCGAGCGCGTCGCCGAGGCGGTCGCGGCGATGCGTGCGAGCGTGACGATCCCGGTGACCGTCAAGCACCGGATCGGCGTCGACGAGCTCGACCGCTACGAGGACATGCTGCGCTTCGTCGACGTCGTCGCTGCGGCCGGCTGCGACCGCTTCACCGTGCACGCACGCAAGGCCTGGCTGTCGGGGCTCTCGCCCAAGCAGAACCGCGAGATCCCGCCGCTGCGTCACGCCGACGTCCACCGGCTCGCACGCGAGCGGCCCGAGCTGAGCATCGAGCTCAACGGTGGCCTACGCAGCCTCGCCGAGGTCGAGGCCCAGCTCGCGCAGGTCGACGCGGTAATGATCGGCCGCGCGGCGTGGGACGATCCTTGGCTGTTCGCCGCGGTCGATCGGCGGCTGTTCGGCGACCCTCGACCAGAGCCGAGCCGCAGCGAGGTGGTCGCTGCGTTCGTGCCCTACGTCGAGCGCTGGCTGGCGAGCAAGGGACCGAGCCCGACAGCGCTGCTGCGCAACGTGTTGAACCTGTTCGTCGGACGCCCGGGTACGCGCCGCTGGAAGCAGGCGGTCGCCGACAAGTGCCGCACACCAGATCGACTCGGCGAGCTGGTCGGCTTGGCTCGCGAGCTCGAGCAGCTTCGCAGCGCACAAACGTGCGACCCGGACGCAGCCAAGCTCTGTCAGCCGCCCACGGCCGAAGGGGCCACGAACGATACCAATGTGTAATTTCGCGCCTGGCCTCGTGAGCGGAGTGCCAACAGGGGGGTGCAACTAGCGCTTGATCGTGGGGACGGGCTCGTCGGATTGTGAGCGGCAGTCGCGCGACTGCCTCGACTGGAGTCCCCTCGAATGTTCCTCCGACATCCCCCTCCCCTCCTCCAACGATCGTTGTCTCGTCCCTCGCGCTGGCTATCGGCGAGCGCGGCGCTGCTGCTCGCCAGCATCCCCGCGCTGGCGCTCGCGGCTCCGCCCGCCCCCAGGACGCCCACGCCAGAGGCCGCGGAGTCGGCCGAGTCCGGGCAAGACTGGATGGCTCAGCTGCAAGGCATGCTGTCTGAAGATGTCGTGCAGATGGGCTGGCGCCTGATGCTCGGCATCCTGCTCTTCATCGGCGGTTGGCTGGTCGCCAAGTTCTTCTCCTGGGTGGTCTTCCGGCTACTGCTGAAGACCGAGCTCGACAACAAGCTGGCCAAGAAGCTCGGCGTGCAGATGCTGCTCGAGGAGCAAGGCGGCAAGCGCTCGAGCGAGGCGCTCGAGCGGGGCATCGCCCAGGTAGTGTTCTTCTTGCTGATGGCCCTGGTCGTGGTCGGCGTGCTCGAGTACGCGGGCCTCGAGCAGGCGGCCGGACCGATCCAGCGGCTGGTCGACACGGTGATCCAGGCGCTGCCGCTGATCGGCAAGGCGGTGCTGATCCTCGCCGTCGCCTATATCGCGGCGTTGATCTTGCGGCTGATCGTCCGCAAGGCGCTCGACGTGGCGCGGATCGATCAGCGCTTCGCCGAGCTCGACCGCGAGGCCGCCGAGGCCAAGGCCACCCCCGACAAGGCTGACGACGAGAAGGCGATCAAGCGGCCCTTCTCGGAGAGCGCCTCGCAGTCGGTGTTCTGGCTGGTCATGGTGCTCGGCCTCGCCGGCGCGCTCGATGCCCTGCAGATCGAGGCGCTGTCGAAGCCGCTCAGCAACGCGATCGACGGGATCATGGCCCTGCTGCCGGCGATCGGCATCGCGGCGCTGATCGGCGTCGGCGGTTGGGTGCTCAGCAAGATCGTCCGCACGATCGTCACCAACCTGCTCGAGTCGCTCGGCTTCGATCGTCTGATCACCCGCGTCGGCCTAGCTGGGCTGTTCGGCAGCTCGACCCCGAGCAAGGTCGCTGGCTGGCTGGCGATGGCCTTCGTGCTGATCCAGACCGCGATCGCGGCCCTCCACCGGCTCGGGCTCGAGACCCTCAGCGGCCCGCTGACCGAGATGATGGCCCGGTTCTGGGCGATCCTTCCGGCGCTGACGGTCTCGATCCTGTTCGTGATCGTCGGCGTGTTCGTCGGCAAGCTGCTGCGCAGCATCGCCAGCAAGACGCTCGAGTCGATCGGCTTCGATCGCCTGCTGACCAAGCTCGGGTTCGGCAAGATCGCCGAGCGCGAGGACGAGCTCGGCAAGCCCAGCGGGCTGGTCGGCTTCGTCGTGCAGATCGGCGTGATCCTGCTGGCGGTCGTGCAGGGCCTGCACAACCTGCAGCTCGACACCTGGGCCGGCTACGTCGACGCGTTCTTGGTGTTCGCGGTCACCCGCGCGATGGTTGCGATGGTCATCGTCGTGGTCGGCTTCGCGATCGGCAACTACGTGCGCGACCTGATCCGCGCCCGCCAGGCCCCCGACGCCGGGACCGACGCCTCGACGACGATCGAGCTCAAGCCGGTCTGGATCGCCGAGTTCGCCCGCACGGCCGTGCTGGTGTTCGCGTTCACGATGGCCGTCCACCAGCTCGGTGTGGCGGAGGATTTCGTGCTCGTCAGCTTCGCGCTGCTGTTTGGCGGGCTGTGCTTGGCGGCCGCGCTGGCGTTCGGGCTCGGTGGGCGCGACGTCGCCAACGAGATCGTGCGCGAGCGGTGGAACAAGGTGAAGCCGGGGCCGGGGCCGACCCCGCCGGCCGGCCCGGCCAGCCGCAGCACCAGCGGGACGATCGGCGACAAGGGCGGGCTGTTCGGCAAACCCTGACCTCACCCGAGCTCCTCCCAACGAAAAGCGACCCACCGCCCGCGGGCGATGGGTCGCTCG
>CBFGLP010001219.1:0-4082 GCA_965649595.1 uncultured Myxococcales bacterium
TGCCCGGCCGGGCATGGCCACATTCAAGCTCGAATTGCAGCGTGACGCTGATCTTCTTCGTAGCCGGCACTCTCCATGCCCGGCCGGACATGCCCACATTCAAGCATGTCGGGGCGCCGATCGAAGTAACCAGCAAGCAAACATGGAGCCGAGATCGTTATTATTACTCCCCCCATTTTCCACGCCTCCGAGGGCAGCCACAATGTCACCCTAAAGCATGACCGCGGCAACCATGTTTCCCCGTGCTCCCCGAGCCTAGCCACATTGCAGAAATCAACTTCTCAGCACCCTCCCAGCCTGCTAACAAACACCAATTCCGTCCCAACAATCCCGAGCCCCCAATCACTCGATCCCCACCCCCTCAAACTCCCCGATCACGACACCCCACCCCCACCCTTGGGGCACGCCTCCCCATCCCCCCCTCCCAGATCTCCCAGCCCAGGGGTCCCCAAACCGCACACCTCCGCCCGCACTCTTCCCTTGTGCCCGCCATCGTTTGGTGTAGCCTGCGCTCGGGTCCGTCCGCTGGACCCTGCATGCTCTCCTCGTCAGTCGTCCCCGAAGCACAACCCACCCTCGCCTCCGTGCCCACGCCCGCCCCCCGGGCGACCGTTCGCCCCGCTCGTCCGGGCGACCTCGAGGTCCTCGTCGCGCTCGAGGAGCGGTGCTTCGCTGGTGACCGACTTTCGCGTCGGAGCTTCCGCCACCTGCTGGCGCGCGGGCACGCGATCACCTTGCTCGGCGAGTGCGAGGGTCAGGTGCTCGGGTACGTGGTCGTCACGCTGCGCGAAGGCAGCCAGCAGGCGCGGATCTACTCGATCGCGGTCGATCCGGCGGCGCAGGGGCGCGGGCTCGGGCGGCTGCTCTTGACGGCCGCCGAGCGAGCGGCGCAGGACGTGGGCCGAACGAGCTGCAGGCTCGAGGTCCGCGTCGACAATCACGCGGCGATCGAGCTGTACCGCAGCTTCGGGTATCGGCAGGTGTCGGTCTATCCGAGCTACTACGAAGACGGCGCGGATGGGCTCCGCTTGCTCAAGGCGTTCGAGCGGTCGCGTCCGGACAATGTCGAGACGCGGGCGAGCACGGACAGCGTGCTGGTGCTGGTCGATCGACTCGACGAGTGGCGGCCCGAGTATCCCCGGGTCGAGCTGATGACGGCGGAGGATTATCTCGACAGCGTAGTCCACACGGCGGCGCTGGTCGTCAATCTGTGCCGAAACCAGCGTTATCAGAGCCGCGGCTATTATTGCTCGCTGCTGGCCGAGGCCCGCGGTCAGCGGGTGCTGCCCTCGCCACAGACCAGCCAGGATCTCCGGCGACCGGTCGGCTTCTCGCCCCGCAAGGGGCTCGACACGCGGGCGCAGACCTTCTTGGACGGGCTGGCCGAGGACACCTTCGCGCTCGAGGTCATGTTCGGGCAGACCCGCGAGCTGGCGCTATCGGGCTTCGCTCGCGAGCTCTTCGACGCGTTCCCGGCCCCGCTCCTGCGGGTGATGCTGCGCCGCAAAGACGGTGCTTGGCAGGTCCAGCGGGTGTCGGCGGGCTCGTATCGCTCGTTGCCCGATGGTGAGCGGGCGGTGTTCGTCGAGCAGCTGCACAAGTACGCGGCTCGGGGGCCCCGTCCGGCACGGCGTCCGCGACGGCATCGCTATCGCCTCGCGGTGCTGGTCGATCCCAACGATCCGACCGCGCCATCGAATGACGCGGCGCTGCGCAAATTCGTCGCGGCTGGGCCCACGGTCGGCATCGAGTGCGAGCTGATCACCCCGCGCGACGCGAGCAAGCTGTTCGAGTACGACGCGCTCTTCATTCGCACGACCACCAGCGTCGACCACTTCACCTATCGACTCGCGCGACGAGCCGAGCTCGCGGGTATGGTGGTGATCGACGACTCGCAGTCGATCCTCCGCTGCAGCAACAAGATCTACCAGCACGAGCTGTTCCGCCGCCACGATGTCCCGACCCCGGCCTCCGTCGCAATCGCGCGGGGCCAGCTCGAGCGGGCCGAGCAGATCTGCGGCTACCCGGTCGTCATCAAGGCGCCCGACGGGTCGAGCTCGCTGGCGGTCCACAAGGCGGATAACCGCGAGGCGCTCGAGCGCCACGCTCGGGCGATGTTTCAGCGCTCCGAGCTGCTGCTCGCCCAGGAATTCACCTACACCGAGTTCGACTGGCGCGTTGGCGTGCTCGACCGCGAGCCGATCTTCGCGGCGCAGTACTTCATGTACGGCGATCACTGGCAGGTGATCGACTGCCGGGTGAAGAGCGAGGACAATTACGGGCCAACCCGGGCGGTGCCGCTCGATCGAGCGCCCCGCGAGGTCGTCGAGACGGCCCTGCGCGCCGCCAACCTGATCGGCGACGGCTTTTATGGCGTCGATCTCAAGCAGACCCGCGATGGTCGGGTCGTGGTGATCGAGGTCAACGACAACCCCAACGTCGACTCGGGCAACGAAGACCAGCTCGACGGAGATCGCTTGTTCGAGCGGATCATCGGCGACTTTCGCCGTCGCCTCGATCTGCGCTGAGCTGCTGCAACTGCGGTGGATCGCCGGTGGCTGCCCGGATCCGGGCGCGCACTGGCGATCTCCGCAACAGCCTGCCCGAGCGCGAGATCTGCCGAATTCCGGGGGGTACGACGCTCACGGCACCAAAAATGGCTAGAATTCGGCCGAATTCGGGCGCTTTTGGGCTTGCAACCGGGATCGAAGCCCCCCACCATGACGACCAGTCGCGCTTCAGAGCGCCACCCGGGTCCGAGCCCCCTCGAGAGACCCACCGATTCCCTGCCACTCGAGCGACATCAGGAGACACCATGGCCAAGAAAGCCTCGAAGAAGAAGCCCCGCGAGATCGTCGTCGTCGGTTCGAAGGTGAAGGAAGTGATCCGTTCTGCCGGTTACCGCAGCGACGGTGAGCTGATCGCCGCGGTTTCGGACAAGGTCCACGACATGCTCGAGGCTGCGATCGCCCGCGCCGCCGCCAACAAGCGCGGCACCGTGCGCCCCTACGATCTGTGACCAAGAGCGCCGACCGGCGCCGGCCCAAGATCGCACGAAAGAGGCGGCCCATCATCGGATGGACCGCCTCTTTTCTTTCTTAGGCCTCCGCGATTTTCGCTCAACCACCGTCTGCTTTCACCAAATCCCGCTTTCACCGAATGACAAGCCCCCCACGGGGGGCCAAACGGACCCCTGCGAACCCGAAACCAGCCCACCGAGGCCGCGCAGCGGACTCGCGGCCGCGCAGCGGCCGTGCGTCCCTAAGTGCACGAGGCCTGCGGGGGGGCATAACAGCCCGGCCGTGCGTGGCTTAGTGCACGACGCATGCGGGGGGGCATAAAAAAACGAGGGTGAGCCCGAAAGCCCACCCTCGCCCACCATGATTCCCCTGAACGTAAGTCGTGTCGAGTCGAGGTCCGCGGTGGCATCGGCCAGCCCGCGAATCGAAAGGGAGGTATTCAGGGTCGCGCCGATGGTGAGGGCGCGAAGCCGCGGCGCGATCGCTGCAATCGAATCGATCGCTACAATCGCGCCGCGTCAGCGATCAACGAACGTAGCCGTCTTGCTCGCCGCGCCGGCGCAGGAACGCCGGGACATCGCGCGGGTCGCTGCTTTGGGTGCCCAGGTCATTGCGGCTCCAGCCACCGCTCCCCCCCGGGGTGCCGCCGCCCTGCCGGGCGTAGTGGCCCGAGTCCTGCGGATGTGCGACGGGAGGGGCGACCGGCTGCGGAGCGACCGGCTGCTGCGGCTGGGCGCCGGTGAACAGCGGGTTGAGAGCCGGCGCGGGAGCCTTGGGCATGGCCTTGGGCACGACGACCTTGTTGGTCTGGGCCTTGCGGCTCATGCCGCCGACCATCGCCGGGGCCTGCTGGACGGGCGCGGGCATCGGGACGCCGGGCAGCTGCATGTTCATCTGCTGCGACTGCCGACGCACGCGGTGGGCGTGAGCGGCGATGGCCGGCCCGAGCAATTCCTCGGCCTGATCGTGCTGATCGAAGCCCGTCGCAATCACGGTGATGCGCAGGGCCTCGCCCATGTTGGGATCGACGACCGCGCCGAAGATGATGTTGCAGTCCTCGTG
>CBFGLP010001220.1:0-5011 GCA_965649595.1 uncultured Myxococcales bacterium
TCGCCTGCCCGAGACGCTGCCGACTTGGTTCGCGCACGCGGCCCGCCGCGCACGCGAGGCCGGCTTCGATGGCGTCGAGCTGCACTACGCCCACGCCTACACGATGGCCAGCTTCCTCTCGCGCACGAACACCCGCACGGACGGGTACGGGAGCACGCTCGAGGGCCGCCTTCGCCTCCCGCTCGAGGTGTACCGAGCAGTGCGAGCGCAGGTCGGGCAGGACTTCGTCGTCGGCTGCCGCATGCTCGGGCACGAGGTGATCGCTGGCGGCAGCGACCTCGCCGATGCGATCCACTTTGGCAGCGCGCTCGCCCGCGCGGGCATGGACTTCTTGAGCATCTCGAAGGGCGGCAAGTTCGACGACGCGCTGCAGCCCAAAGAAGGCGAAGCGGTCTATCCCTATACGGGGCCGAGCGGATACGAGTGCATGCCGACCGTGTACTCGGACGCGCGCGGACCCTTTGGCCGCAACGTGGAGCTGGCGGCCGGCATCCGGGCGGCGGTGCGCGAGGCTGGCTGCGTGACCCCGGTCGTGGCGGCGGGCGGCATCGCCACCTTCGAGCTAGCCGAGGGGATCCTCCAGCGAGGAGAAGCGGACATCATCGCGGCGGCGCGCCAGAGCCTCGCGGATCCAGACTGGTGGTTGAAGCTGCGCCTCGGCCGAGGCGGCGAGGTCCGCCGGTGCAAGTTCACGAACTACTGCGAGGCGCTCGACACCAAGCACAAGCAGGTCACCTGCCAGCTGTGGGATCGCGCAGACCTCGACCAGCCCGACGTGACGCTCGCCCACGCTGGTCGACGGCGGCTGCTCGCGCCGAGCTGGAAGCCGTAACGTGCTCGATCGCTGCCCGTAGTAGGGTGCGTTCGTCGAGCTCTCGGGAGTCGAGCTCGGCGGATGGTGCGGATCACCGCATCGGAACCGAAGAGTCGGGGACCCGGGTGGAGCGGCGCTTCGCCCGGGTACTTTTTTGGCGAGAGGACCCCTGCTCCCGCGTTCGGCGGTCCTGCCGCTGGACCTCGTGGACGGTCGGAGTTGGCTGGCCTAAAATCTGTATGTGACTCCTCCAGCCCGCCGGATCATCGAAGAAGTGTTGGCGCTTCCTGAAGCCGAGCGGCGTCAGGTCACTGCCGCGCTTATCGGTAGCATGGAGCAGTCCCTCGACGAGCAGGACAGTGCGTGGCTCGATGAGGTGGAGAGGCGAATCGCACGTGCTCAGAGCGGGGAAGCTCCAGCGCTCGATGGTGAGGCCACCATCGCTCAACTGCGAGACAAACTGCGGAGCGTCCACACCAAGTGATTCGATACCAGATCTTGCCGGACGCCTCAGCGGAGCTCGATGCGGCACTGCTTTGGTACGAGGAGCAACGAGAGGGCCTCGGGGTGGAATTGCTGGACGACTACGAGACCCGGCTTGCTCAGGCGTTGCGAGAGTTCGGCGTAGGATCGATCGCGCGCACCCTCGGCGACGGCACAGAGATCCGGCGCTATCGACTTCGAAGATTCCGACGATACGCCATATTGATGGCGGTTCTCGATGGCACGCCGACTGTCGTCGCGTTCGAACACGGAAGTCGCCAACCCGAGTATTGGCGAGGACGTCTCGGCTGAGCCTCGCCGACGCGGACGCTGAGCGCCCGAGCTCAGCGATCCTGCGCGCGCATGAACCCCTCGGTGTCCGGCCGCGGCGGCTTCAGCTTCAGCCGCTTCATCAAGTCGAGCATCTGCGAGCGCGCGTCCTCCAGAGCAGCCCGCTCGCGTGGGTCGCTGCCATCGACCCACATCGACAGTGCAGTCAGTGAGCCGCTCGCTCGGTTGTAGAGCTCGGCGCGCTCGGTCTTGTCGAGCCGGCGCCCGCTCTCGTGGATCTCCTCGAGCTCCGCGAGCACGGTAGCGACGGTCTCGACGGCTTCGTCGGCGTCGAGGTCGTTGGGATCGGCGTGCGGGGGCGGCTCGTGGATCGAGAGCTGCGGGGGCCGCTCGTCGGCGGGGTCGTTGCCGAACCCGATCGGTCGCACGAAGCGGGGAGGTCCAGCGCGGCGACCGGTCGCGGGTTGGCGGTCCTCGAGCTCGAGGCGCTCGAGGTCGCCCCGGAGCTCGCGCTGCTCGCGTTCGTCGCGGCTGCGGGTCCAGAACCACAGGCCGCCGACCAGCACCAGCGCGGCGACCAGCCCATAGAGCAGCCGATCCAGGCGCAGACGCAGCTTCACGGACGACCTCCAGCGGGCTGGGTTCGGATGGGCATCGGGCGGGCGGAAACTAGCATGGCCGAGCCCAACGGGAGCTGCTGTCCCGGCTTACCCAGGCGCGGCGCACTCGGATACTCTGACGTGGCCATGCGCAAGCTCGTGCTCGTTCTCGGTGGATCCCTGGCCGTGCTCGCCGGACTCGTGCTCGAAGGCTGCAAGGAAGAGTGTGCGATCGGCTCGGAGGGTTGCGACTGCACCTCCGGCGATGGCTGCGACCCCGGCCTGACCTGCTACAGCGGCGTGTGTGTCAACGCGGGCCCAATGGAGGCCGGTGACGAGGTCGACGAGGACGAGGAGGACACCAACGACAACGGCTCGAGCAGCTCGGACAGCGACGACAGCAGCTCCGACTCGACCGACGAAGGGCCCAAGCTCGACACGCTGCAGGAGGACACCAACACCTCCGCGGACGACGGGCCCTGCATGGACACCGGCTGCAAGAAGGTCGACATGCTCTTCGCCCTCGATGGCTCGGGCTCGATGATCGAGGAGATCAACGCGCTCAAGTCCGGCCAAGCGTTCTTGGGCATCGTCAACGCGATCGAGGGTCTCAACTGCGGCGGCATCGACTATCGGATCGGCGTCACGGGCGACAACGACAACGGCTGGATCACGCCCAACGGGTGGGGCGACCCCAACCCATGGTTCGACTCCGCCACCTACACCGCACAAGAGATCTCGGTCCACTTCCAGGCCGCGGCGACCAAGGTCGGCCAGAGCGGCGGTGCCTCGACTGGCTGCGAGCACGTGCTCAGCTCCGCGGTCGACCTGCTCGGCAACGACAGCTCGGGCTTCATCCGGGAGGACGCGCTGCTGGTGCTCGTGCTGATGACCGACGTCGACGACTACGGCGCGTACGACCAGATCGGCGGCAACAGCTGCGGGCTCGGCTGCGCGGTCGGGGGTCAGCCGGTCTCGGTGCTGCAAGACACGCTGGTCGCTCTCAAGGGCGGAGATCCGGCCGGCGTCGCGGCGATCGTGATCGCCGGCGATCCGTCCATCAACGCCGGAGTCAACTTCTGCGGACAGCCGGGGAGCTGCTGTGGGGGTATCGACTGCCAAGCCTTCTGGGGGACTCGCCTGTACGAATTCGCGGGCTTGCAGACCGGGATGAACGGCTACACGGCGAACATCTGCGAGGGCCCCCAGGCGGTGCCGGCAGCCGTTCAGACGGCGTTGGGCGAGAACATCGACCTCGCCTGCCAAGAGTTCGAGCCGGTCGGCTGAGCTCGCGCCCACGCCACCCGCGCCCGATTCCTGTGAAAGTTCTCAGCTAGCTCTCAGGCTTTCCCGGCGAGGACGTGCCATGAAGGGCCCGTGCGCCGCTCCTCGCTGCTCCTCCTCGCTTCGCTGCTGACGTGCACGCTGCTCGGGACCACGGCTCGAGCCGCACCGCCATCCGATATCCAGCCGAGCGATCAGCCCGAGGGTCCGCTGCGGCCAGGGCATCGTGGTCACCGACAAGGTCCGGCGCTCAGCTTCGACGAGAGCGTGGGCGCGAGCGCGACGACCCCTCGAGTCGAGGGGCTCGAGCAGGCGAGCGAGGACAAGCACGCGCTCGACCGGGCGATCCCCAAGCTCTTCGAGGGTCCGCAGGTGCAGGTGCTCGCGGGAGCGCGCGTGATCCCGGAGGAGATCCGGGGCTTCGAGGTCCAGGTCACCGCCACACAGTCATGGAGCCTCGCGGGCTACGGTCGTGAGCGGATCGCCGCCGCGCGAGCGGAGACCGAGGTGCTCGAGGTCGAGGCCCGAGCGGTGGCGCTCGAGCAGCGACTCGCGGCCGCGCACGCGTGGATCCGCCTGCACGCAGCCGAGCTGCAGCTGCAGCTCGCCGAGCAAGAGCTGACCTACCTGCGCGAGCTGGTCGCGACGCTCGAGCTGGCGCGCGAAGAGGGCGTCGTGACCCGTAGCGTGGTCGCGGACGCGAAGGCACGCGAGGCCGAGGCGGTCGCCCGCGTGAGCGACTGGGTCGGCGAGGTGCACGATCTCGGGCTCGTGCTCGCGCGCGAGACCGGTGTGGGCGGTCGCCAGCCGCTGCGCACGAGCGGCGACTACCCCGATCCACAGCTGCCCAGCGAGGACGAGCTGCGGCAGATCTTCTCGGAGCTCGACCAGCTGCCCGCGGTCGCGCAGCATCGCCTGCAGGCCCGGGCCAACCGAGCACAAGCAGCCGAGGTCCAGGCCATGCGCGCGACCACGATGAACGCGGGCGTGTCGTTCCAGCGCGAGTCGGGCTCCGACGTCGTGATCTTCGGGGTGCTCGGGGCCAACGTCGGGATCGACAAGGGCCAGCGCGAGCGAGGTGTAGCGGTCGCGGCCGCGCATCGAGCCGAGGCCGAGGCCGAGGCGACCGAGCTGGCGCTCGAGACCACCTTGACCACCGCGCTGCACGACCTCCACCACACCCGCGAGCAGTTCGACATCCTCGGCCAGCTCACGCTGCCGGCCCAAGACGAGCTGGTCGCCAGCCGACAAGAGGCCGTCGAGCTGGGCGAGGGCACGCTGCCGCTCCTGCTCGAGGCGAGGGCGCGACGCAGCGCGATCGCCAGCGAGCTCGCGGCCGCCGAGGCGGCATGGGTGTGGGCCCGCGTCGAGGTGTGGATCTATCTCGAGGCGTTCTTGGCCGAGCACGAGGAGGTGGCGCCTTGAACCCGATCCGAGGGCTGCTGGTGATCGCCTCGCTCATGACCGGCTGTACGAGCCCGAGCGAGCCGAGCGAGCACGACGAGCACGAGGCCCACGACGAGGCTCCGACCTCGCTGCG
>CBFGLP010001221.1:0-2956 GCA_965649595.1 uncultured Myxococcales bacterium
GCGGCGACTCGGATAGTCCGCCGACGGAGCGGCGACTCGGATAGTCCGCCGACGGAGCGGCGACTCGGATAGTCCGCCGACGGAGCGGCGACTCGGATAGTCCGCCCCCGAGGTCTCCTGCTATCTCATCCCGCGTATTGCCTGGCCCGGTTGCGAATCGACCGGATTTGCCCAGGCGTGAGCGCCATGGACAGGAGCTTGCCGACCGTCTGATGCGACTCGTTCGGATGTCGTAGCGGACAGTCGGGGTGCACGACGTAGCTGTTGCGCCTGCCGTCGCGGAGCCGGGTCAGAGCACCCGCCTCCTCGAGCTCGGACACGATCTTCTGTACGGCACGCTCGGTGATGCCAACCTGCTCGGCGACGTCGCGCAGGCGTATTTCGGGATCAGAGGCGATGCACAGCAGTACATGGGCGTGATTGCTGAGAAAGGTCCATGACGAGCTCACGGCTCGACTCCCATCGAATGCCTTTACATTCGGGCCGATCACAGTGTCACGATCACAGTAAACGAGGGCCTCGCGGAATACAATCTCCACGAGGCCCTCGGATGAGGATGCGTTGCGGTCGGGGTTAGCTGGCTCGGCGCCGCGCGGTTGCGACCAGGCACAAGATCCCGAGCCCGAGCAGCGCACCGGCTCCACGGCTCGGCGAGTCATCGACCGAGCAGCTGAACGAGGCGCTGGCCTCGGCTTCGAACTCGACCTCGATGTTCAAGAGGTCGCGCAGCGCATCGATGCACGACTCGACGTTGTTGACCTGAATCCACTGGCCATCACAGAACAGCGCGCCCTCGGGCTGCTGGCACTGGACCTCGCAGCCACCTTGGAGATCGGCCTTGCAGTCGACGTAGAGGTCCGCTTGGCAGCCGATCTGGCAGTCGAGGTTGACCTCGGCCCGACACTCGCCGCCGCAGCAGCCCTGGCACTGTGCCACGCAGTCGGTCTGCGGCGCGTCGATGTCACACGCGGCCCCGCACTCGACCGAGCAGGTCGACTCGCACGATGCCCGGCACTCGGCAGAGTTCGCGGAGCCCTGACAGCTCGCCGAGCAGTCGGCCGAGCAGTTGCCTTCACACGAGGCTCGACAGTCGAACGCGCCGGGGTCGACGTTGCACTCGGCCTCGCAGCTGGTCTGGCAGCTCGCGGTGCACTCGACGCTCGCGTCGACGTTGCACTCGCCCTGGCAGCTCAGCGAGCCCTCGGCCGCGCACGCGGCCGTGAACGCGACCGGCTCGCACTGGGCTTCACAACCACCTTCGACCAGGACTTCGCACTCGGCTCCCGCGTCGACGAAGATGTCACCACAAGCATCGAGGCCACCCGCGCGGGCTTCGGGGGCGAAGAGCAGGACGGAAGCCAGCGCCGAAGCGCCAGCAAGGAAGGTCATCGGCTTGATCATCATGGGTGTCTCCAGAGGCTCTCAGCCCTCGGGCTGACTCGGGGTAGTGGCGCGAGCCTGATCGCGCCGGGGTCGGTTCGACGGAGCGGGCAGGAAATCGGTGCAGGGTCTGCGTCACATTCGAGGGCACGACTCGGGTGACGCGGTGTTGCGAAACGCCACTCGTTCACTCCACCTCGTCGAGGTAGTCGAGCAGCTTGCGGCAGCTCTCGAGCTCGGGCCCGGTGCCGCCAGGCGAGAGCTCGGCGACGGCCTTCTCGAGCAGGTGGCCCGGAGTGATCGATTCGTTGCCGGCCCGCTTCTGCTCGCGACCCCACTCGGTCTTCGGCTCGACCTTCGCGTAGTAGTCCGACAGCGTGCCGTCGACGTAGTCCCGATCGACGGCCGCACACAGAGCGTCGAGGTCGGCCAGCTTCGCGGCGTGGTCTGGGTCGTCGCTCGCAGCAGGAGCCGATCGGGTTGGATCGGGGCTCGCAGTCACGCCGGATCGATCGTCGCGCGAGCTCGCCGAGTCCGTTGCAGGACGAGCGTTGGGCTCGTCGGAGCGAGTCGCCGCGGCCGGCTCACTCGAGCGGCAGGCGACGAGGCTCAGCAGCAGCGAGACGATCTGCGCGCAGCGGGCCAGGGCTTGGTCGCACACGCCGCCAGGATAACGCCCGAGCACATCGCGAAGGGGACTCGAGAGCAAGACGATCGTGGACCCGCTGTCCCTCCGATCGGCCCGCAAACGCGAGATTCTGTGCAATTTCGGCGAGCTTCCGCACGACATCGACCCTGGAGACGGGGGTCGAGGCGAGTATGCTTTCGCGGCCCCTGCGGGCTTCATCGAGGATGCTCGATCCGACCTCCAGCCAGCCCTCACTCGCCGATGTGGCGCCGCGCGACCGCAGCACCGCCACGCTGGTCTGCGAGCTGTGTCGGCTCTTCTATCAGCTGGGCTGGGCGAGCGGCACCGGAGGCGGCATCTCGATTCGCGACGAGCACGGTGTCTGGGTCGCTCCCTCGGGTGTGCAGAAGGAGCGGATCGAGCCGCACGACGTGTTCCTGCTCGCGCCAGTGTGGGATCGCGTAGAGGTGATCGAGCCGGCTCGCGACGCGAGCCTTCGCATCTCCGAGTGTCAGCCGCTCTTCTTCAACGCCTTCCGCACGCGCGGGGCTGGGGCCGTCCTGCACAGCCACTCGATCTGGGCCGTGCTCGCCGCTCGCTTGTTCAGCCCCGATGGCAAGGCCAGCGAGCTTTGCACCCGCAACCTCGAGATGCAAAAGGGCCTACGTGGGATCGGCTGCTTCGACGAGCTTCGCGTGCCGATCATCCCCAACACGCCTCGCGAGTCGCAGCTGACCGAGTCGATGGCCGAGGCGATGGCCAGTTACCCCGACGTCGACGCGGTGATCGTCGCCGGTCACGGCATCTACGTGTGGGGCCGCGACTGGGTCGAGGCCAAGACCCAGGCCGAGTGCCTCGACTTCCTCATGCGCGTGGCCGTCGAGGGCCATCGGCTCGGGCTTTCGGAGTAAGTCATGCAGCTCGCCTGGATCGAACCGCAAGCCGACT
>CBFGLP010001222.1:0-5309 GCA_965649595.1 uncultured Myxococcales bacterium
GCTCGAACGTGCAGCTCGCTAGCCCCAACGAGAGGAGCAGCGCCAATTTGGAACCCAGCGCTCTGGTCGACAGGCGCACGCCCCTACCCTATCGCCGCATCGCTCAATAGTCTACCCGCACGCCGAGGCTCGGGAAGATCGGCAGCCCGATCAGCTGGCTGCGCTGCTGCCAATCTCCCGTGTACACGTAAATCTCTGGATGCCACACATTGTAGACGTTCTGCACGTCGAGATATGCCCCCACCGAAGCCCGCTTCAAGTGCCAGGTCTTGTCGAGCCGCAGATCGAGCTGATGAAAGAGCGGCGGATCGATGACCCCGCGATCGGCCCGGACCGGCCGAAAGCCGGTCCCGTAGGGGGTCTGCACGGTGTCGGACCCGACCACGATTCGCATCGGATTGCCCGAGACCAGGCGAAAGCGGACGCCGAATCGAAAGTTGCGCGGGAGCGAGAAGCTCAGCAAGAAGATCAGATTGTGGCGTTGATCGAAAGACGTCGGATACCAAGCCCCCCGCGGCTCGTCCCAGCGGACCTGCGCGCGCAGCAGCGAGTAGCCGATCCAGCCATGAATGTCGCGGGCGAGCGTGCGCGCGAGCATCAGCTCGAGCCCGTACGCACGATTGTGCAGCGAGGTCCCGAGCTCGGCCGTCGCCGCGTCGCTGGTGACCATCCCGATGCTGTTGCGCGCGGGCACCTGCGGGGTCTCGCGCCAGAACCCGGTCGTGCGCAGGCGCAGCGACCAAGGCAGCTCGAGCTCGGCCGCGAGCGAGGCCTGCAAGGTTCGAGACACGCGCAGCCGCCCCTCGCCCTGAATGCCCGGATCGAAGTAAGTGATCAAATAATCGGGGACGTCGGCGATCCAAGTCTCGGCGTAAAACTGCGGGGGGATCGCGTTGAGCGACTGCGCCTGCGGTTGAATGACTGGGGCCGAATAGAGGCCCAGCGCTGCGTGCAGCTCGACCCACTCGGCGGGGGCCCAGCGGACGTCGAGGCGAGGATCGGCGCGGACCTGGGTCTCGTCGAGATCGTGATTGTCCTCGAAGCTGCGATGAAAGAGGTTGAGCCGGGCCTGCGGGCGCACGCTGAACACCCCAAGCTCGCCGTCGACGTGGAGGTCGAAGCCGAACCAAAGGCCGAGCGCGACGCTGCGGCCGCGCAGCTCGGTGCGCGAGACTAGCGGGGAGCTCGTGCTCTCGTCGCCCGCGCCCACGAGCAGCACGACCTCGGTGTCCTGCCGCCATTGCTCGGCGATCAGGTCGGCGCCCGCGAGCAAGCTAATCGAGCGGGTCAGCTCGTAGGCGAGGCCGCTGCGCAGCGAGAACACCCGGTTGATTCGCTTGATGTCACCCTCTTGCTCGATCCGCGAGTCGTCGAGCCGCAGGGCCGGGCTAATCGAAAAGCTCGTACGCCCGCGCTCGAGCGCGTAGGCGAGATCGAAGCGGTGAAACGCGGCAGAGAAGTCGAGCAATTCGCTCTTCTCGCCGGTCAGCGGATCGCGGTATTCGTCGCGCAAGCGATCGCCTGCGCCGAGCGCCCGCAGCGTGAGCTGGTGGCCGCGCGCGAGCGGGAGATCGAAGCGGGAGAAATAATCCCAATAGACGGGCAGGATGATCCCAGTGTCGCCAATCACTCGATCCGCGACACCAATTACCGAATCGACGTGACTGCGCCGCGCCCCGAACACGACCGATCCGGGCCCGACCGGAGCGCCGATCGTCGCGCCGAGATCGAAGAGATCGAGGTGCGCCTCGCCGTGGACGCCCTCGCTCGAGCCGGGCTTGCTGTGCAAGTGCAGCAAGCCGCCGGCGTATCCGCCGTAGGCCGCGTCGTAGTTTCCGAGCGTCAGCTCGATCCGATCGGCGACGCCCGGCGAGAGCACCGAGGCGACCGGCAACACGTGGAAGGCCCGCGGGATCGGGTGGCCATCCAAGAAGATGCCGGTCTGCCGAGGATCGCCGCCGCGGATCGCCATCAGGCCGAGGCCGCCGGGCGAGCGCGCGATGCCGGGCAGGTTCTGGGTCGCACGAACCGGGTCGTTGCCGCTGCCCGGGTACACGCGGATCTGCTCGGCGTCGAGCTCGTGCTCGGGCTCGGCGGCGGGTCCGGGCACGGAGGTCACGACCTCGGTGCGATAGCCGGTCGGGTCCTCCGGCTCGAGCCAGAGATCGATCTCGGGCGCGCGCTCGGACGTGGCCTCGGCCCACTGCTCGAGCCGGCGATAGCCCGGCGCGACGATCACCACGCGGACCTTGCCGACCGGCACGTCGTCGAGCGAGAAGCGGCCCTCCGCGTCGGTCTCGGCCTCGCGGATCCACGTGACGTCCTCGGGCGCGAGCACGTGGCGGGCGGGTCGACCCGGGCGAACGTCGTCGGGCGCGTCGACGATCAGCAGCTTGATCCCAGGCATCGGCGTGCGACGCCCCGCGAGGCGCACGCGCCCACGCAAGCTCCCGAGGCTCGCTTCGCCCGCCTCGGGCGATTCGTCGGGCGGCGCCGCAGCGGCCGGCTCGGCGAGCACGAAGAGCCCGAGCGCGAGCACGCACGCGGGCCAGCGTCGAATCGATCCGAGTGTTCTCGCAGGGGTCAGCGGATCACCTCGAAGTCGATCCAGGTCATCGCCTGCGAGCCGCGATCGTCCCCATAGAGCAGGACCAGCCGCGAGGGCCCCGGCTCAGCCTCCTCGTGCACGCGAATCCGTGCTCCCCCGGTGAATACGACGGCGTCCGCAGAGCCGAGCGGGTCGGGCAGCCGCACGAGCCAGTCGGTCGTGTACCACTCGAAGTAGAGCGTCTCGAAGCCAGGCTGAAACACGAACGCGCCACCTTCGGCGATCTCGGTCGCGGCGAAGTAAGTCTGCGCCGCGTCGAGTCCGGTCAGGACCTGCTGGATGATCAGCTCCTCGCCAGGCCGGACCTGGATCGGTGGATCCTCGAGGCCCACGATCACACCGATCCCACCATACTGGTCGAACTGGTCACCGCTCATGATCACCCCGTCGAGGTTGGGCAAGCGGTTGGACGGCTGGGCGAAGGCCGGGGCCGGGATCTCGAACACCGGGATGGTCGAGGTCAGGCCCGCGAGCACCCCGTCGAGCAGCATCGCCCAGCTCGGGCCGATCTTGAGCTCGCGCTCGATGTAGGCGCAGCCGTCGAGCTCGTGGTCGCGCTGGACTCGAGCGGCGAGGCAGCCCTCGGCGGTGTGCTCGTCGTCGAGCGCGACCACGGCGTAGTAGCGACCGACCCGAACGTCCATCATGGCTTGGCCGATGGCCGGGTACTCGAACTCGATCGCGCCCCCGCGGCCGAGCCGGCAGGTGCTGTCGCTCGTCCACTCGATCGCCGCGCAGGCGCTCGCCTCGTCCGTGTTCACGCGCTCATCGAGCGCGGCGTAGGAGCGGATGCAGCCCTCGACGCCGCACTGAAACCACAGCGCGTCGAAGTCTTCGGCGGGCTGCGGCTGGCCGTGCTCGTCGACGATGATCAGCTCGAAGCGGACCCGGTCACCGGGCAAGGGCTCGGTGATCGGGCGCGTGTCGCTGGCGAGCCCGACTCGGATCGGCCACGCCGGACCGAGCTCGACCACCTCCATCCGAGCCCCGAACGCGCGGGTCGAGTCGATGTGATACCAAGGCTCGATCTCGAAGGTGCAGGCAGGCAGGGCCACGAGGCCGATTGCCAGCCGGCGCATCGATCGTTGGCCTCGCTCGCGCGGCATCGAGCAACGAGGATAGCAAGCTCGGGCCTGCGTGGGCGATGGGGCAACTGCCCCTATCAGCCACACGAAGTTGCAGATCGCAGCCGCCGAACCTGCTCGCTCAGGGGCTCGACGCCATCGAGCCCGGCCCGGACCAGGGCGCTGCCCACGACGACGCCGTCGACCCGATCGGCGAGCTGCTGGACCTGCTCGGGCGTTCGCACCCCGAAACCGACGGCGATCGGAAGATCGGTGCGAGCGCGGAGCTCCGCGAGCTGGTCTTGCAAGGCAGGGCTACCAGCATCGAGCGCCGCCCCGGTCACGCCGGTGAGGCTGACGGCGTACACGAACCCGCTGGCGCCCGCGATGACCTTGTCGCGCCGCGAAGGCGTGCTGGTCGGGGCCACCAGGCCGATCCAATCGAGGCCCGCGGCCCGAGCCGGGTCGCGCAGCATGGAAGCCTGCTCAGGCGGGAGATCGACGATCAAGAGCCCGTCGACGCCACGCTCGGCCAGCTCACGGCACAGGCCCGGCGCGCCCTCGGGGTGGCGAGCCGCCGCGCGCAGCAGCGGGTTGGCGTAGGAGAAGAGCACGATCGGCAGCTCGGGGAGCTCGGATCGCAGCTGAGCGGCCAGCTCGAGCACGCCCGCGAGCGTGCTGCCCGAGCGCAGCGCTCGAACCATCGCGGCCTGGATGTCGGGTCCGTCGGCGGTCGGATCCGAGAAGGGCACGCCGAGCTCGAGCAGATCGAGCCCGGCCGTGCACGCGGCACGCAGCCGAGCCAAGCTGCCCTCGCGATCCGGATCGAAGCCGGTCAGGTAGCCGATCAACGCGGCGCGCCGATCGGCTCGGCAGCGCTCGAACGCCGCAGCGATGCGAGTCATCGCGCACCTCCTTCGTGCCGCTTGCCGCCGCGTCGCTGGGCCTCGGCGACGACCGAGAGCGCGTCGACGTCGAGCCGCTGCATGACCGTGTGCATGTCCTTGTCGCCGCGGCCCGAGAGGTTGACCACGATCACCGCCTCGGGCCCGAGCTCGCGGATCAGCTGGGGCAGCGCCGCGATCGCGTGGGCCGTCTCGAGCGCCGGAATGATGCCCTCGCTACGCGAGAGCAAGGCCAGGGCCGCGAGCGCCTGCTCGTCGTCGATCGCGACATAGCGGGCTCGGCCAGTCGCGCGTAGCCACGCGTGCTCGGGCCCGATGCCGGGATAGTCGAGCCCAGCCGAGATCGAGTGGGCTTCTTGCAGCTGGCCGTCGGCGTCTTGCAGCACGAGGCTGCGCATGCCGTGGTAGACCCCGACCTCGCCCGCGCTCATGGTCGCGGCATGACGGCGATCGAGCCCCTCCCCGGCCGCCTCGACTCCGATCAGCTGGACGTCTCGATCCGGCACGAACGCCGCGAAGATGCCGATCGCGTTCGAGCCCCCGCCCACGCACGCGACCACTGCGTCGGGCAGCCGCCCGACCGCGTCGAGCACCTGCGTGCGGGCCTCGTCGCCGATCACCCGCTGGAGCTCGCGGACCATCGCCGGGTAGGGATCGGGCCCCATGACCGAGCCGATCACGTAGTGCGTGTCGTCGACGTTGGCGACCCAGTCGCGCAGGGCCTCGTTGATC
>CBFGLP010001223.1:0-3220 GCA_965649595.1 uncultured Myxococcales bacterium
GACCACTTCTACCGGTTCGAGGGCATCACCCAGACGGTCAGCGCGTGGTTCGCGACGAGCGTGTTCCGCTGGATGACCTGGGTGACGCTGTGGTGGGAGAAGCTGTTCCCGATCGTGCTGATCGGCATGGTCTTGAAGTTCGGGCTCGAGAACCGCGACCAGGCCTGGTATCGGGCGCAGAGCTCGGTCAAGTGGCGGCTGTGGCTCGGCCGCGCGGCGCTGCTCGGCGCATACGTGACGATCTACCGGACCGCCGCGATCGCCTACCCGTGGTGCATGGAGCTGGGCAAGAACGGCGAGACGCCCGATCCCACGCCGGGCCTGCACACGATCGATCTCTGGTTCCTCGCCTACATCCCCGCGCTGGTGGTCGCGTGGTTCGTGCTCGGCCGCTGGCCGGTGAAGCTGCCGCTGCCGGCCAAGCTGGCTCGCAAGACCAGCGACCCCTCGGCCCCTGGCGGGCCGACGAAGCCGGCGCTGATCATCGATCAGTCGTTCATGCGCAAGTGGGTGTTCGGCCGGCGCATCTGGCTGACGCTCGGCTTCATCTTCCACGGCATCCTGATCGTGGGGATGAACATCGGCATGTTCCCCTTCATCATGCTGTGGACCTACTTCAGCTACTTCCGGGCGCGGCCCTGGCTGAAGATGTTCCGCTGGCTGATCAAGCCGCTGCATAAGATCCCGGCGACCACCAAGCTGGCGCAGCGCTGGGACGTGGCGCTGTCCGAGCAGCCGGCGAGCGAGGCCGGCGGAGTGCTCGAGACTCCTCGGCAGGCGCTCGAGCGTGACCCCTCGGGCCCGACGCTGCTCGATCCCTGGAAGCTGCTGGTCGGTCCGATCACGCTGCTGCGTCGGCGTGATCGCCAGGCCTTGGTCGAGATCGACGACGCCGCGCGCGAGCGAGGCGGGCGGATCCCCGACGCGCTGGTGCTCGCGCTGATGGCCGTGGCCGTCTCGCTCGTGGTCCTGCGCGGGCTCGAGGCCGAGTCGCCGGAGCAGCGGCGCACGGGTTCGACAACCATGTTGAGCGAAGGCGAGACGCCACCCGATCGCGCGGCGCTGCAGGCCGAGGCCGAGGCCCGCGAGAAGCGGATCGATGATCTCGCCAAGGCGGCCAAGCTGTGGGGTGTGTCGATCCTCGCGTTCGCCCTGGTCGCTCACTTCCGCCGCCGGAGCCCGCTCGATCGCGTGCCGGAAGGCTTCGCTGGCGAGGCCAAGTCGGCGGACCAGAGCAGCACCGACACCAAGCCGACCTCGAGCGCGACCGAGCTGCCGCAGCCGGCTACCCCGGTGCTGATGGCCGGCACGCTCGCGCGCACGCTCGCGCTCGCGCTGATGGTCTGGCACACGTCGGCGGTGGCTGGGCTGTTCGTCCCGACCTATCCGATCACCAACGTCTGGCGGGGCGAGATCCGCAAGATCCACGGTGAGTGGATCAGCGGCACCAACACCTCGCAGAGCTGGAAGATGTTCGCGCCGAACCCTCCGCGCGGGAACTCGTTCATGCGCACGGTCGTGGTCGATCAGGCCGGCGACCACTACATCGTCGACAACGACGCGTACACCGACCGGCCGCGGATCTTCTGGATCAACGACCGCATGCGGAAGATGCATCGCCGCATGGTCGGCAAGAGCAAGTGGTATCTGCGCTACTGGTCCGAGTACCACTGCCGCGAGTGGGCGCTCGAGCACGACGGGATCCCGCCCGAGGAGGTCCAGATCGTCCTGCTCAAGACGCCGATCCCCAAGCCCGACAAGCTCGAGAAGCCCTCGGATCCACGCAAGCGCAAGCTGACCACCAAGGTCGTGCAGACGCACGAGTGTGGGTCCGGCGGCGAGCTGACTCCGATCATGAAGCAGCGCCGCGGCATCCCGCTGACCGCGGCCGACGAGGCCAAGCTCGAGGTCGACGCGCGCCGGCGCGAGCGTGAGGCCGAGACCAAGCGACGGACCTGGGCTGCCCGCAAGGACTGGGGTGGCGATCCAGATGCCTACAAGGCCGAGATGCAGCGCCGCAAAGACGCCTTCCCGACCACCGTGCACCAGCAGCAGCCCGACGAGGACGCGCCGGATCCCGATGACGAGGGTGCCGCTCGCGAGGTGCCCGAGTAGGGGCTGTTTGGCCCCCCCACAGACGACGTGCACTCAGCCACGCACGGCCGCTGCGCGGCCGCGAGGTCGCCCGCGACCTCGGTGGGCTGGTTCTTCCTCGACTGGCCCCCAAGGGGGGCTGGCGGCAGGATACGCGCGGATGTCGCAAGCGTCCGCAATTCCTCTTCGCGCACGAGAAAACGCTCGTGCGCAAACTTGGCGGGTGCCCGCTGGCAGTCGAGACCGCTCGTAGCTGGCACCCTCGAACACGCTATCGTGCGCCGCCCCATGACCATGAAAGGCCCATCATGAGCTCGATGCTCTTGCTCGCGCTGGCCGAGAAGAAGGAAGTCGACGTCTCCGCGCACCTCGATGTCGCGACCCAAGCGCTGTTCCTGGCCGGGGCGCTGATCGTGCTCTTCTTCGTGCTGCGCCCGGAGCTCTGGCGGCGGATCTGGTTCGCGCGCATCGACCCGCGCGGAGCAGCGCTGACCCGGATGGCTCTGGGCATCACGGTGTTCTGGACCTTCGCCGACCTCTGCTTCTTGCAGGGCGAGTGGTTGTTCACCGATCAGGGCATGTTCCTGACCGAGCAGGCACGCAAGAACTACGGCGGCAAGCTCAAGACGCTCTGGGATCCCGAGCACGGCTTCGAGCACTGGTACGACATCTTCATCGTCCTCACCGACCGCTTCACGGTCCTGCACCTGCGCAGCGATCCGCCCTTCGTGTGGACGATGTTCGGGCTGCTGTTCACGTTCAGCTTCTTGATGATCATCGGGTGGCGGACCCGGATCACCACGGTGCTGACGTGGTTCATGGTCCTGCAGCTCTACGGCTACACGCCGATCTACTTCGCCGGCGGCGACACGGTGCTGCGGGTGATGATGTTCTGCGGCATGTTCACCGACTGGGGTAAGGCCTACTCGGTCGACGCTTGGCGGAAGCGGCGAAAGGCGATCCTCGAGCAGGGCGCCAAGCAGGTCCCGGCGCTCGAGCGGATCCCCGCCTGGCCGCAGCGCTTCTTCATGCTGCAGCTGGCCTGCATCTACTGTGCGACCGGCCTGCTCAAGAGCGGACCGACCTGGGCCGACGGCAGCGCGCTCTACTACGCGCTCAACCTCGA
>CBFGLP010001224.1:0-4368 GCA_965649595.1 uncultured Myxococcales bacterium
TCCTCGACGAGCTCGGCGAGCTCTCGCCCGCGACCCAAGCCAAGCTGCACGCCGCCCTGGCCGAGGGCCGCGTCATGCGGGTCGGTGACGAGCAGCCGCGCAAGTTCGACGTACGGGTGATCTGCTCGACCCTGCACGACGTGGCCGGGATGGTCGACGCGGGCAAGTTTCGACCCGACCTCTACTCGCGCCTGGCCGGGTTCGCGGCCACGCTCCCGCCGCTTCGCCACCGACGCGAGGATCTCGGCGTGCTCACGCGAGTGGTCACCGGTCGTGGCGGTCGAATCAAGATCGCGACCCGAGCCTTTCGCCAGATCTTGCGGCACAGCTGGCCCTTCAACGTCCGCGAGCTGCACCAGACGCTCGGCACCGCGAGCATCCTCGCGGGGACCAACGGCGAGATCTCCCGCGACCTGCTCGACGACATCCTGGCCAGCCGCCGCGACATGCCGCAGAGCCCCGAGACCGTCAGCGAGCTGCGGGCCAAGCTGGTCAGCGAGTTGGCCAAGACCGGCGGAGACACGGCCGAGGTCGCGCGAGCGCTGCACCGCGACCAAAAAGAGATTCATCGCTGGATCGAGCGCTTCGAGCTCGAGCCAGAGGTCTATAAATAGCCTCTTTAGCCCCCCGCATTCGGGTTCGCAGTCGTCCGTCTGGCCCCCCGGAGGGGGGCTCTTTTAGCCTGGGGGGGCTACTGAGGTTTCTGCGCGGCCGCGAGGGCGAAGCAGTAGCCCTGATCGTGGTCGGTACTGTTGCGCAGCTCGATCACCGGGTCACTGGTTTGCAGCGTCTCGGCGAACACGTGGAAGTGCTGGCGCTGGTTCTGACTGCGCGGCGGCTGGAACTCGGGTTGGCCAGGAAGGCGCAGCTCGAGCCCGCGAAAGTCACGGCCGTCGCGAACGAAGAAGCCCGCGAGATCCTCGTCGGCTTCGAGCTCGAGCGAGAGGTCGAGCGAGCCCCTCGCGGGCACCACGACGTGGACGCAGCGGTACAGGTAGGGCGCGCGATAGGCCATCGAGACCCGCGCCCGCGCGTCCTCCTGCATGCAGCCGGCTCGGGCGTCGCGGCCGAGCAGACCGTCGCAGCCGTCGGGGTTCGAGCGAGCCACCGAGTACGCGCGATCGATGACCAGATCACGGGCGAAGCGGAGCCGCCGACCCTCGGCTAGCTCGCTCGACCGAGCGTGGTCACCGAGCAGGTGGGTCCACGTCTTGCCGAGCTGGCGCTGCTGCTTGGTCGCGGCGAGCAGCAGCACACCCGCCAGCGCGAGCAAGCCGAGCGCCCAGGAGATCCGCTGCGCTCGCTCGGAGTGCAGCCGCTCGACTAACGAGAGCTCGCGCGAGAACCCGAGCCCGAGCAGCACGAGCGCGATCCCGACCACGCTGATCCACCCGGCGATCCGCTCCGCCTTCGGGGTCTGGTAGCGCAGCGTGATCGTGCCGGGTTCCTCGAAGGGCAGCGCCAAGCCGGGCACGCCGCGGGCGACCGAGACCGCCTCGACCCCGATCGGCACGCCGTCTCGCTCGACCCACCACTTGCGATAGGGCCCGAGCGGGAGCTGGACGATCCCCGACCCGCCCTGCGCGAGCGTGACGCTCAGCTCGGTCGCCGACTCGCGGGTGACGCTGACGTGGGCGGGATCGATGCCCTTGCGACCCGCGCCGGCACGCTCGGCGACGATCCGGATGTCTTGCCTCGGGTGCTCGGCTGCTGGCTCGACGGCGCGCAGGCGGGCGAGCGTCCACACGCCGAACTCTCCGACCGGCTCGAGCTCGGCCGCGAGCCGACGGTCATCGCTGCTGAGCAAGGGCTTGTCATGCAGCACGTGCGTGACGCCCATCAGCCGCAAGGCTTCGGGCGAGCGGCGACGGACCTGGTGCTTGTAGTTGACGGTCGGGATGTGACCGTCGAGCACCATGCGAGCGCCCGCGTCGGTGATCGCGAAGATCGGGTAGGTGCCGCCGCCCATGCCCCGGCGCAGGAACGCGACGGTCAGCGGGCGCTCGCTCGGCAAGCTCGCGGCCTCGGCTTGCAAGGCGGCGAGCAGCTCCTGCTCGGGCGCCTCGTGGATCGTGCCCTCGAGCACCGCCACGTCGACGGGGCTCGGCAGCAGGCGACCGCGATCGTCGAGCAGCGTCACGACGATCGGCGCGAGCAGCAGGCAAGCGAGCAGGCGCGCGGCGATCGGGCGCGGACGCTGGCGGACCTGCTCGGGCGCGAACGGTGAGTCCCGGTCCGGCAGCGTCCACAGCCGCCGCAGCAAGAGCGCCGCGCCGACGCCCGCGAACGCGAACAACACCGGCTTGAGCGCGATCGCGTAGCGGGGGAACTGCAGGTTCTTGAACCCGCTGACCAGCAGATCGAGGCGCAGCACCGTGATCGAGGCCTCCGATCCGAGCACGAGCAGCGCGACCACCAGGCCGACGCCCAGCCATGCCATCCCGCGACCGCGACGGATCGCCGCGACCAAACCGACCAGCGCGAGCGGGCCGAGCCACGCGCGGTGGTTCTGGAACAGCTCGCCCATCACCAGCTCGCTCACCAGAGCGCCGAGCGACCGCCAGGGCACCGGGTAGCGAGCCATCGAGTCGGCGCTGGCGAGGAAGGTCAGCACGCCCCCCGCACAGACCAACCCCGCGAGCACGTGCACGACCAGCCACCAGCGGATCGCCGCGGGTGGCAGCCGAGAGAAGCTCCCGGTCGCCCACAGCACCACTGGCCAGGCCGCGGCCGAGGTCGCGGCGGTCAGCATTCCGAACGGGTGGGCGAGCACGCTCAGGCCGAGCAGCAGGGCCGCGAACGCGAGCCGGCGTGGGCTCGGCCGCTGGAGCGCGCGCCAGGTCGCGGGCAGCGACGCGATCCACAGCCCGCTCGAGAGCAGCTGCGGCCACACGCCGTGGAACATCAGGTAGTTCCAGCCGCCCTCGCGCGCGGCCCCGGGGTCGATCAACCAGGCGACCGCCGCGAGCGCCCCGGCCCAGCGGGGATCGAGCAACTCGAAGGGTGCGGGGCTCGAGCCCTCGCTCGCGGCCCCACCTTCATTGCGCTCGCGCGTCCGCTGCTCGAGCTCGGCCGCGATCGTCGAGCCCAACCAGGCGACGCCGCCGAGCGCGATCAACCACACCGCCAGCAGACCCCACGCATAGCTGACCCGCAGCGGGATCGCGCCGAAGGTCAACAGATTGGCCGCCCCGGTGAAGAGATAGCCGACGACCGGGTACGAGTCGCCGAACGGGTACCCGCTGTTGAGGCTCTCGCTCCAGCCGACCAGCTCGCCGCGCGGGAGCAGCTCGTCGATCAGCACGCGGGTCTGAAAGTAGTGGATGCCGTGATCCCGCGAGGCCGGTGGCTGGCCGAGCAGCAGCTCGCCGAGCAGCACGAGCGCGAGGCTCGTGACCGCGAGGATCGGGACCGACCGAGCGATCCGCTCGCGGTGATCGGCGATCCACGGCAGCCGCAGCAGCGGCTCGGCCAGCCGCGGCGCCACGGCCAAGAGCAGACCGACAGCGATCCAGCGGGCGAGGTGATCGCCGAGCAGCAGCAAGAGCGAGGCCGCGAGCAGGGCGAGGCCGGTCCAGGCGCTCGCGGGCACGCGCGCGGGTCCGCGGGACGGTGAGGTCGGACGCAGCATCGGGCCGGGCGCGAGAGCCTAGCAAAACCGCAAACTCTACGACTCGCGCTTCGCACGGGCGCGAAGGTCGACCAGCATCCGCAGCAGCGAGGGCTCGACCCCGAGCTCCTCGCACCTCTCGATCGTCGGCTCGAGCCGCCAGCGCTGCGGCTCGACCGGCTTGCCGCGGTGGCGTCGTTGCGCTCGGATCAACAGGTTCTTCGGGGTGTGCTCGCTGTCGACGAACTCGACGGTCGTGACCGTGTAGCCACACGCCTCGAGCAGCTCGATCCGCAGCGCGTCGGTCAGGAGCTCGCCGAGGCTCCGTCGCAGCAGCCCCTGCTCGATCGCCGCGGCCGGGAGCCCCTGCAGCGCAGGCGAGCGGACGTCGAGCTGTCGAGCCAGCTCGGCCTGGCAGCAGGGCACGCACAAGATCGCCTCGATCCCAGCGGCGATCGCCAGCGCCAACGCGGCGTCGGTCGCGGTGTCGCACGCGTGCAACGAGAGCGCGAGGTCGACGGGCGCACGCTCGGCGGCCGGATCGAGCTGGGTGAGCTCGGTCGCGAGCCGCTCGCGATCGAGCTCCTGCAAGCGCGCCGTGATGAAGCGGGCGCTAGCCGAAAAGCCCAGCTCGTCCGCCCGCGCGCGGCTGCTCGCGATCACGTCCTCGCGCACGTCGACGCCGAGCAAGCGCGCAGCGATCCCCTCGACCTGCAGCGCCTCGAGCAACACGAAGCCGAGGTAGCTGTTGCCGCACG
>CBFGLP010001225.1:0-8076 GCA_965649595.1 uncultured Myxococcales bacterium
GGCGCGAGCGCGTCGATCCGGGTATCGAGGCTGCACGAGCGGCGATCCCCGGCAAGCCCTTGCCCGCGATCGGGTGTGTACCGGTGCGCGAGATCGGAGCGTGGTTGTTGGTCGACGACGCGGTCTTCAGCGAGCAACTCGTGCGTGGCTTCGGGCCCGATCGTTCGTGACTGGTCCTGGGTTCATCACTCCCGCTCGGCCAACCACGCTCTGACCTCGACCAGCGCCGCGAAGGTGTGGATCGTGGCGACATGATTTTCACGAGCGGCGACGATCACGGGGTCTCACGCGAGCGCGCGACGGATGGCCTCCTCCACGGGCGAGCACGTAGCATCCAGTTGCCCGAGCTGAGGTGGCTCGACGGGCAGGAGCGGTGGCTGGGCCAAAAAGCGCGGGTTGTGACCGCGGTGGGCCTGGCCCGCGTGAACCAAGAAGGGGTGGCACAGATAGACCGTGCCCGCGGCGCCGACCCCGAGCTCCACCGGACAATCCCGAGTGACATCGAGCCGCTGAGCCAGCTCCATGAACGACAGCCCAGCTTCGCCTGCCGGAGCGAGCAGGCGCGCCACCTGGGCGTGGGAGCCAACACGCAGGCGCGTTGGAGCATCTCGCTCCTCCACGTCCGAGAAGAGAAACAACATCAGCAAGGCTCGACCACGCGAGTGCACGTTGATGCGCCAAGAGAAGTAGTCGTACGCATCCGCGCCGGGAAAGCTCGCGTCCACGTGCCAACCGTCATCGCCCGGCTCGCGCTCGCTCGGGAACCGAACCACGAATGTCCCGAGGCCGCCGCGCGGAAGCCAGCGGCCTTGCCCCACGAGCTCATCCAACGCGGCGCGCAAGCGCGGCGCGTTGGCAGCCGCTAGAAATGGGGGATCGGAGCGCTCGCCGATGCGAACGACTGGTTGAGTCCAGGTCGTTGGATTGTGCGGAGCGAAGCCGGTTGCTTCCCAGAGGATGGCGCGGGCCGCCTCGGCGGTTTCGCGGGGAAAGGCGTTGTCGAGGCGCAGGAAGCCGCGCTCGATGAAGCTTTCGATGTCTCTTTCGTGAAGGATTCGCTGCTTCGCGGGCATGGCTTTCGGCAGTATACCCGAACGGGTCATGTTCGAGGAACGCGCCGGTCCTTTTCTTACCTTGCTCGACATCTCCCATGAGCCAGACTCGGGCGGCTGGCCGGACTTGCGTACTCGACCGCGACTCGCTGCTTGGATGCGGTCTGTCCTGATGCGCAAGGAAGACTATTGCCGGGCGCCGATTGGCCGCACGAGATCCAGGGCCACCTCGAGCTCCTCGTCGCGACCCGCACGAATTCCCGCGAGCGTCCGCTCGACCGGATGTGTCGGCTGCACGCCGACGATGTGGTGCTGACGGCCGTCGATGCGCGTGACCTTCATACCGGTGAACCTGATCGAGAACGCGCCGGGCAACATGACCTGATTGATGTTGCCGTTCGCACCGGCGGTCGCCGAGCCGACGATGGGTCCGAGCCGATGGCCCTCGACGTAGCCCATTAGCGATTCGGCGTAGCTGATCGCCGCGGGGCCGGTGATGAAGGCGACCTTGCCGGCCACGTGTGGGCTCGCCGGACGCAGGTCCCAGCCGTACTCGCGGAAGGCGCTCACGCCCTCGAAGTCGGGTCGGATGATGCGGGGCACGAACATCCACTTCGCGCGCTCGGGCTTGGTCAAGAAGTGCCGTAGCCACCCTTCGTCGGCTTGCGGATAGCCGCGCACATCGATGATGACGGCTTTTGCTTTCGCGATGACGTCCATCTTCTCCGCCAACTCCTCCTCGGGGATACGCACGAGGTCGACGTACAGCACATCGGGCTCGAGTGTGTCGAAGTACGGGCGGTCGAACTCCTCGGGAGCATTCACGAACGGGGTGCGCTCGAGATCGAACACGTGCGAGACGTCGTCACGAAGGATCTCGACGCGCGCCACCGTGCCCGCGCTTCCTTCCGTGATGCGGGCCCAATGGAGCAACACGTACTCGATCCACTGCGGCGAGCCGGACACAAAGGCGGCGCGTTGTTCGAACAGCTCGGCCGACGAGACTCCGTCGATGCTCACGAGCTCGTCGCCACGCTGCAGCGGATGGTCCTTTGGTGCCGCGGTCACGACGAAGACGCCGTCGATGCGGACGAGCCGCAGCGGAAGCACGACCTCGGGCTTCAGTGGGCCGCCCACATGGCCGTGGCCATCGTGCAGGCGATGAACGAGGCGACGCAGCGTGAGCAGCAGGTCCTCGGGTCCGCTGTCATCGAGCACGTCGGTGAGCACGAGGTCGAGCACCTGCTCCCAGTCCTCGCCGATGACGTCGTGGTACGGGTAGAAGTGCCGCAGCACATTCCACCCGATGATGGCCGCGGCCACGCGGACGGCCGGATCGCTCGCATCCGGCAGCTGTTCGAACTTCGTGGGTGTGATCTCGAGGGGCTTGCTCGCCGGCAGCCCGAGCACGACGCGGCACGCCAGGCCGGCTCCGAGGTCGCGCTCGAAGGTCTCGCCGACACTCGCTCGTTCGTCGAACACATCACGCCGGACTTTGTGGCGCAAGCGCTCGAGCTTCAGCGCCGCTTCTCCCCCGTGGGCATCGCCCGTCTCGAGCACGGCGTAGCCGGAGCCCTCGAATTCCCAGCCATCGAACGGACTGCCGGACTCGAAGTCTCCATTGTCGAGCGCGACCTCGGTCCACGTCGATGCGTCGGGGCCGGAGACCTCGAGCGTGAAGTCGTCGAAGTACACGCTACCCGCCCCGACGGCGACGCCACCGAACACGACCTGGGTCGCCTCCGGTCCGACAGGCGTCGATTCGACGCTCGCCGCTTGCCAGTGGGTGGAACGGATCGGGCGATCCTGCGTGTAGTCGTAGAACTCGTCGCCGTGGGGAAGCTCGATGCGCATCCATAGGCGCGCCATCTCACTGTGGTGAGAACCGTCGACGCGAGCCCAGCCGCGCAGCCGCACGCGCTTGCCGCGAACTTGGTCGGCCGGTATCGAGCCGGTCAGTATGATGTAACCGGGCCCCTGTCCCAACAACTGTCGCGGTCGACGGGTACGGCCCGATTGATACACCGACGTGCCGAACCCGAGCCCGTACCCCTCGTGTTGCCAAGCGACCACTCGACCACGGCGGGGGGGCTCGGCGGGGGGCGGCGGAGCCTCGATGGGGAACACGAGCAGCGTGGGTGCGAGCGGCTGGAAGATCTCGCGCAGCGCGGCGAGCAACTCAGCGCGCGTGCTTCCCTGCACGATGCGGCGCGCACCCTCGACGGCGATGGTTTCCCAATCTGCAGCGGCAGCTTCGTCGCTCGGATGAAAGTAGCGGACGTAGCCGTAGAGCTTCGCTAATGCGTGGAGTTCTTCTAAGTCGGTCGTCGCGCCTTCGATCGTCGGTTCGACAGCGGTGACGGGAGGTTCGGAGATGGTCGATGGCGCACCGCAGGCCCCGACGAATAGAATCGCCAGGCCCTCGCACGCCGCTCGAGCGAGCATCGTCCAGAACCGACCGACCCAGGCCACGCCGCCGCCCCCGGGCGTCACTGTCGGGACGAACTTGGTGGGGTCCATGGCGGAGACCGGCACAGGCAGGGAAGTATGGTACGGCCGACGACGCCGACACAACCCCAGATTGAGCTGGATCGGTAGCATCTGGGCCAAAGACTATTCCACACTGCTTTAGGAGCGAGTCAAGGTCGGGCGCGACGAAACGAATGCGAGGATCTTGATACCGCACTCCCTTGTGCAAAGCGCCCCACGCGGAGCTCACCGCACGGTTGACGCTGCGAATCGCATCGTATTTGGATACTGTGTCGGTCGTCTGCTTTGCCAGTTCGGAAGCCTCTTTGGTCCATTCGGGTTGACGTCGTATGGCTCGAAGTAGCCGCCCCAGCACCGAAGCCGAGGACCAGCCTAGCTCACGACTGGGATCGCGATTCGCCGGAACGTAGTGCACCTGTATCCGGTTTCGTTGCAGCGGCCGAAGTGGGCGGTTTTGCTCCTTATCTGCCTCACCTGGACCAAGGATGGCAAAGATTTCCTCTGCAACTTGGCCGTCTTCTGTCAGCTGGCCCGTTAGTCTTATTCGCATCAAGAATTTGCCGTTTTCATCACAGATTAACACGGCGCAGCGCCCGGCTCGTTCGAGGAGAGATTCGAGGTGGCTCGTCGACATGCACCGGTCATCGCGACCGGGCCGCGATGTGATGCTCCGGGTCGCACATCTTCACGATCGCGGCGGCGACGACGTCGACGGCGAACATGTTCGCTGGCCAAGCTCAAGCACCGAATGTGGTCACGGTCTACGAGCCCGGGATCTGGAAAGAGAGCCACGTCTATTTCGTGATGGAGTGGATCGAGGGGGTCGACGGTCACACTTGGCTGGAGCGGCCGCGCATGAAGTCGGGATCCAGCACCGCGACTTTAGAAGGCTGACGTGTCGAAACAAAGGATTACTCGCGCTCGCGCAGCCACTCATCGATCTCGGCAACCTCTTCCTCGCTCGGCTCGTTGCTCGCCCGATAATCTGCCGTGGCCGTCCGCGCCTGCTCGAGCGCCGCCTCGCGCTCGTCCATCGCCCACAGCGCCTGCGCGAGCGCGAAGCGGGTCTGGCCACGGGTGTCGAGGGCGGTGGAGTGGCGCAGATGAATCGCGAGCGAGCGCTCGAGCGCGTCGCGGGCGGCGGTGTAGTCACGCAGCCCGATGTGCGCCTGGCCGATCCCCATCCACGCGTAGCCGAGCTCGATCGGATCCTCGCCGGGCTCGTGCTTCGCCTCGAACAGCGCGCGCGCACGCTCGCAGCTGGCGAGCGCCTCCGGGTAGAGCTCGAGGTTGAGTTGCTCGGTCGCGAGGTTGAGCAGCGTGTAGGCGATGTCCGGGTGATCCGGGGGGAGCGTGGCGTCGCGGATCGCCAGCGCGCGCTGGAAGGACGCCAGCGCGTCGGCGAACGAGCCGGCCTCGGATTGGGCGATCCCGAGCTGAACGAGCGGCTGGGCGAGCTGATAGTTCGTGGGGCCGAGCTCCTGCTCGAGCAAGGCGGTCGCGCGCAGGTGACCCGCGAGCGCTCGTTCGTGATCACCCATGCTGGTCTGGACCGAGGCGATCGACACGAGCGAGCTGGCGATGTCCGGGTGGCCCGGACGCAGCCCGGCCTCGCGGATCGCCAGCGCGCGCTCATAAGCAGCCAGCGCGGCCTCGTTGTCGCCCATCAGCCACAGCACGGAGCCCATGTTGGACAGCGTGGTTGCGACGTCGACGTGATCGGGGCCCAGCGCGGACTCCCAGATCGTCAGCGCGCGGCGGAGCGCAGCCAGGGCTTCGGCGTACTCGCTGCGGTTGAAGTGCAGCGCACCGATGTTGTCGAGCGAGGCCGCGACGTCGATGTGCTCGTGGCCCAAGAATCGCTCGCGGATGCCGAGCGAGCGCTGAAAGAGCGCGAGCGCCTCGTCGTAGGCGCCCTGGTGCATCAGCGTGGTCGCAATGTTGCTCAGCGAGCTGGCGACGGTGAGGTTGTCGGGTCCGAGCGCGGCCTCGCGTAGGTCGAGCGAGCGGCGATAGTTGGCGAGCGCGTCGTCGAAGCGGCCGAGGTCGTCCTGGACGACGGCGATGTTGTTGAGCAGCTGAGCGTGACGCAGCGAGCCAGCGAGGCCCATCCGCTCGATCAGCATGCTCGCGACCTCGGCCCAGAGCAGGCCCTGCTCGGGCTGCGCCAGCACGTGACCGACCACGTAGACGAGCCGGGTAGCGGCCATCAGCGTGACGATGTCGTGGCCGGACTTGCCGGCCGAGCCGAACGCCGCCTGGGTCGACCCGCGGCCCGCGTCGGCGTCGCCGACATCGAGGAGCAGGTCACCGACCATGAGCTGGGCCTCGGCGACGACCGGCGCCCAGCCGAGCGCCTCGGCCTCGCTCAGGGCGGACCTCGCCTCGGCCAAGCCCTGGTCGTAGGCGACCGCGAGCTCGAGCCCCCGCGCTCGCTCGAGCCGGGATCGCAGCGCCTCGACTTGCTCGCGGGTGTGCGCGTCGTCGGGCAGGCGCACGCGCTGGGCCAGCCAGGTCTCGTCGACGCAGGTCGAGAGCGGCGGCAAGTTGGCCTTGGCCGCGGGCGCGCGGCTGATCGTTCGTCGCTCGGGTTGGTGCCAGGCGTCGACCAGCGCCGCGAAGGTGGTGCGTTGCTCGTCGAGGCACTCGCTGATGCGCGCGTAGGTGTCTACGTCGCGTCGTCGCTCGACCCGGGTCTCGACGCATGTCTGCGTGCGCAGCTCGGACCAGTCGCGCACGTAGGCGTCGACCCAGCGCTGCGTGTAGGTCCACGCGGACGCAGCCGAACCGACGCCGGTGTCGACGAACGCTCGCTCGATCGCGGCGCGATCGTCTGGCGTCCAGTCGGCGAGGATCGCCTGACCTTCGGCCTCGCAGGCGGAGCGCGCCTCGGCGAGCTCGTGCTCGTTGGCGACGCGAAACCCGATCGTGCCGACCAGCGCGAGCCCGACGAGCCCGACACCCGCGGCGAGCCAGCGTCGACGCCGGGTCGGGTCGGCCCGCAGCGCCTCGAGCAGCGCGTCCATCGAGGGCCAGCGCCGCTCGGCGTCCACGCTCAAGCCCCGCTCGAGGATCTTGCGCAGCCAGGTCGGCACGCTCGCGGCCTCGGGGACCGTGAGGTGCCCGGAGGTCACGGCGAGCGAGAGCCCGGCGACGGTCGGCGCCGAGAAGGGCCGCTTGCCGTAGAGCGCCTCCCACAAGCTCACGCAGAACGCGAACTGGTCGGTCTTGGGGCTGGTCTCGGCGCCTTTGAACTGCTCGGGCGCCATGTAGGCGGGCGTGCCGAGCAGCGAGCCGGTGACGGTCAGATCGTTCGACAGCGGGCTGCTGCGCTCGAAGTGCGGGAGCGTGTTGGTGTCGAGCAGGCGCCGCGCGAGGCTCGTGGGCGCGTCGTCGCTCGCTGACGTGGGCTCGTCGGGCTGGATCGTCGCGCTGCCCTGCTTCGACTCGCTTCGCTCGGCTGCCTCGCCGCGCGCCAAGCCAAAGTCCATGACCAGCACACGACCGTCGCGACGGATCATCACGTTGTCGGGCTTGAAGTCACGATGCACCAAGCCCTCGGCGTGAGCCGCCACCAAGCCGCGACCAGCCGCATCGAGCACCGCCAGGATCGCCGCCCGATCCCGTCGCTCGGCGCTCAACCACTCGCGCAGCGTCACGCCCTCGACGAACTCCATCACGAGAAAAGTGAGCCCCTCGACCTCGGCGATCTCGTAGATCTGGACCACGTTGGGGTGCGAGAGCCGAGCGAGCGCCTGGGCCTCGCGGACCAGGCGGAGCTGGGCCTGCTCGCTGCCCTGCGCGTGCAAGAGCTTGAGCGCGACCTTGCGATCGAGCTTCTCGTCATAGGCTGCGCAGACGATGCCCATGCCGCCTTGCCCGAGCTTGGCGAGCAGCACGTAGTGACCGAGCCGGGTTGGCCCGACGCCGGGCTTGAACAGATCGACGAGCTCGCGCGGCGGCTTGGGCTTCGCGGTCGCGGCCGTGCTCGCCGGGCCTTCGAGCGTCTCGTCGACGCTCGGATCGATCGAGCCGACTGGGCCGAGCGTCTCTCCAACCAGCGTCGGCTCGTCGCTCATGGCTCAGACCCCGAGCAGCCGCGCGTACGTGCCCTCGTCGATGTTGCTGCCGCACACGATCACGGCGACCCGCGAGCCTCGCAAGCGCTCGCGCAGCGGACCGAGCA
Source organism: uncultured Myxococcales bacterium (assembly GCA_965649595.1). Taxonomy (GTDB): domain Bacteria; phylum Myxococcota_A; class Polyangia; order Nannocystales; family Nannocystaceae; genus Plesiocystis. The sequence goes on from CBFGLP010001225.1 coordinate 7,729, forward strand.
AGGCCGCCGTCGCAGCTGCGGCGGCCGGCTCGACCGCGAGCTTGGCGTCGCGGAACAAGAGCCGCATCGCAGCCCGAATCTGGTCGTCGTCGATCATCACGAGCTCGTCGACGTGCGTGCGACACAGCTCGAAGCTGTAGGGCAGGGCATAAGGAGCGCCCAAGCTGTCGGCGATCGTGCGCACCGCTTCGAGTCGCACGGGGGCGCCCGCGGCGAAGCTGCGGTGCATGCTGTCCGCTCCCTCGGGCTCGACTCCGAAAACTTTGCAGCTCGGCCGGGCGAGCTTGATCGCCGCAGCCACACCAGCGCACAAGCCTCCGCCGCCGATCGGGACGATCACCGCGTCGA
>CBFGLP010001226.1:0-3485 GCA_965649595.1 uncultured Myxococcales bacterium
GTATTGGTGGTCGATCCCACTCTCATCGAGTGAGTCGATCGACTTTTCCTATTCGCTTTTGCCAAACAAAGAAATGGGCGGGACAGGACTCGAACCTGCGACCCGCGCGGTGTAAACACGCTGCTCTACCGACTGAGCTACCCGCCCTTGGGTCCTCGCACCCTACCAAACCCGCGCCCGCCTGACCAGCCCCACGCCCCCCGGGGCCTCGAGCTGGCCGAGTCGGGCCCACGGGGCCGCGAGAAAGCTCCACCTATCCGCGTGGCCCGCCGCGGCCCGCCGCGCCACACTCGTGGCGTGGTGGTGTTCGACAAGCTGCTGGTGCTCGATCTCGACGAGACGCTGGTGCACGGAACCGACGCGCCGCTCGACCGCCCGCCGGACTTTTCTGTTGGGCCCTACGCCCTCTACCGCCGGCCTGGCGTCGAGGTGTTCTTGGCCTTCGTGCTCGAGCGCTTTGCCGAGGTCGGCATCTGGACGGCGTCGACCCGTGGCTACGCGCTCCCGGTCCTCGAGCAGATCGTCGATCCCGAGGCCCTGGCGTTCGTGTGGTGCAGAGATCGCTGCACCCTGCATGTCGACTGGGAGACCCGCGAGATGGAGCACCTCGAGGACATCCGCAAGCTGACTAGGCGGGGCTATCGGCGCGAGCGGATCCTGTTCGTCGACGACACGCCGGCCAAGCTGGCACGCAGCTATGGGAACCTGATCGCGGTACGGCCTTACCTTGGCGCGGAGCAAGACGACGAGCTCGAGCAGCTCGCCCGCTACCTCGAAGGGCTGGGGCCGGTCGCCAACGTGCGCACGATCGAGAAGCGCAATTGGAAGGCAACGCTCGTCTCGTGATCGATCCGGGCCCTACGTGGCACCAGCCGACCGTGCTGCCCACGCCTACCATCGCCCTGCCGCTCGTGCTCGTCGCCGCGCTCGTCGGCTGCAACGAGACCAGCGAGCTGCTCCCCTCGGCCGACACGCCGAAGCTGTGCTGGACCGAGCAAGAAGGCTTTGGGGGCAACCGCGAGCTCTGGCCGGTCGATGGCGTGCTGCTCGGGGTCGATGCCACGGGGCTGTGGGTTCATCAGGGCGACATGCACGAGCAGCGCTTGCCCGAGTCCGCCCCGCCGAACGGGGGATTCTTCGAGATCTGGGCCCACTCGCCCGACGAGGGCTGGGCGATCGCGGCGAACGACTTCGCGTGGGGCCGCGAGCTTTGGCGCTTGCAGGCGGGCCAACTGAGCCCCGTCGATGTGGCCGCGATGGGCCTGCCCAGCAACCTCGAGCTCTGGGATGTCTGGGGTCGCAGCGCCGACGAGGTCTTCATGGTCGCCGGCGACAGCATCGGCAAGGTCTATCGGCTCTCGGGTGAGAGCTGGGTCGATGTCGGTCCAGCCGAGCAGCAGCCGCGGCTCTATCGGATTCACGGCGACGCCGAGCACCTGATGGTGTCCGGCCTCGGCGTGGTGCTCCGCTACGACGGCGAGGTCTGGCAGCACACCGAGCGCGAGGGCATGCCGAACCTCCAGTCGGTCGCGGTGAGCGGGCCCGACGAGGCGTGGGGGATCGGCTATGTCGACGGCGTGTCCGAGCTGTGGCGCTGGAAGGACGGCGAGTGGAACGAGGTCGGGCAGCGCTGGTCGGCGGTCGCCGACGTCGCAGATTGGGGCATCCTCGTTCCGGGGCAGGGTGACGAGATGTGGCTGGTCTCGCGGTCGGAGCCGGTGGCTTGGTACGACGGCGAGAACTGGGGCTCGGTCACGGTACCCGACGCGCTGCGTGTCCCGTCTTTTTTCAGCCTCGGCGTCGGGGCTTGGACAGGCGACTCACTGATGATCGACGACGGCACGAGCATCTGGACCGCGACGAAGTGCCAGCCGTGAAGCGCGGCATGATCCGCTCCCGATCTCCGGATCAGTTGTTTCGCGCGTGCGACTTGCTCAAGATCCCCTGACCGGATCCGCAGTCCCCCAACGATCCGCTTTCTTGGGGTCTCGACCTGCCAGCGGGATACTTGTGGCACACGTGCCTACATCGCCCAAGAGCATCCCCGAGCTCGCCGCCGAGCTGTTGCGACCCGCGTGGCCGCGGGTTCGTCGTATCCCGCTGATCCGCAGGGAGGTGCGCGAGACGCTATCCCCCAGCGCGCTGGAGTTGCTCTTCTGCGGCGCAGAGATGATCGTCGAGGGCGACCGCGACCTGGCTCGCCGGGTCCGTCACGAGGATCGAGGCTACGCGACCGTGATGGTGACCCTCGACCTGACCCGCTCGGCCACGCTCTTGCGCGAGCGGGCAGACGAAGCGACGGCCGAGCGCGTGGCCGAGCTGATGCGGGGCAGCAGCCTGGTCCGGCGTCGCCTGATCGAGCTGGCTCGCCCGCAGCTGGCGGCGATGTTCGACGTGACCGTGCGGACCATGCGGGTCGAGCTGCTGCCGGTCGTGCGCGTGTCCGGTGCGCGGATCCTGATCGACGGTGACGCGGTGGTGATGCTGCGGCGGGCGGCCAAGGAGGCGGTCGGATGAGCGAGTCGACGATGTCCGAAGCGATGGCCGAGAGCTCGACCGAGCTGGCTGCCGATCACCTCTACTCGGCGGCCGAGGTCGCGCGGCTGTTCGAGCTGCCCGAGAGTCGGATCCGCTATTGGTCGCAGACCGGCTTCATCGTGCCTTCGATCCGCCGGGCCAACCGGCGCCTCTACACCTTCCGCGACCTGATCGCGATCAAGGTCGCCAAGGAGCTGCTCGACGCGGGGCTGCCCCTGCAGCGGGTCCGTCGCAGCCTCGACGCGCTGCGCTACCACCTGCCGCGGGTCGATGCACCGCTCTCGCGGCTGCGGATCCGCAGCGATCGCGATCGCATCTTGGTCGAGGAAGGCGACACGACCTTCGAGGCCGCGACCGGCCAGCTCTTGCTCGACTTCGACGTCGACAAGCTGCGCTCGCAGGTCGCCGAGGTGCTGACGCTGCCGATCGTCGGGCGCCAGCGCGAGGCCAGCGACGTGCACGTGGACGCGCCGCCGAGCAGCGCGTACGAGGCGTTCTCTCGCGGGCTCGCGCACGAGGCCCAGTGGGACGGGCGCTCGCTCGAGTCACCGAGCTACCTCGGCGCGCGCGCGGCATACGAGCAAGCGATCGAGTTCGACCCCGGGTTCGCGGCCGCATGGACCAACCTCGGCAGCTTGCTGGCGATGTCCGGGGCCGAGGCCGATCTCGATCGCGCGCGCGACTGCTTCGACGAGGCGCTGCGCTGCGATCCCGATCAGCCCGAGGCGCAGTGCAATCTCGCCGAGCTGGCGCTGCGGGCCGGTGAGTTCGAGCTAGCGATCGGCGGCTTTCGCCAGGTGCTCCGGCACGATCCCGATCACCTCGAGGCCCATTACGGGCTCGCGCGTGCGTTGATCGAGGTCGGCGGCCGCGGACAGGCGCTCGCTCACCTGCAGCGCTTTTGTGCTGCGGTCGATCGCTTGCCGAGTCACGAGGCCAGCTACGAG
>CBFGLP010001227.1:0-1966 GCA_965649595.1 uncultured Myxococcales bacterium
AGCGCCCGGGCAGCAGCCCAGCCAGCTCGAAGCTGCCGTCCTCGCCGCTCTCACCCGCCCACGCGCTGGTCGACTGCGCGCGTGGATTGTCCGCGAGGGGCAGGCGATCCGTGGCGAGGTGGTCGACGCCGCAGGCGAGCCCGTGGCCAACATCAGCGTCTCGGCGCAGATGTTGATCGACGCGGACAATCCACGCGCGCAGTCGACCAGCGCGTGGGCGGGTGAGAGCGGCGAGGACGGCAGCTTCGAGCTGGCTGGGCTGCTGCCCGGGCGCTACGAGCTGACCTCGTGGGGCCAGCGGCCGACACCCGAGGTGCCGATCACGATCGAGCTGCCCCCGGGCAGCGACGTCGACGGCGTCCGCATCGAGCTGCCTGCGGTCGGCCACGTGAAGGGCCGCGTGCTCGACGAGGCCGGCGTCGTACAGGTCGGCGTGACCGTGAGCGCCAAGCCAGCCGGCTCGTGGCGCGAGAGCTCGGCGATCACCGACGACCAGGGCAATTTCTCGCTCGCCAACGTCCAGCTCGGTGAGGTCATCGTGCAGGCGAGCAGCGATCGTTGGGGCACCCGGCTGCGCAAGCCCGGGACCACCGACGACGACGTGCAAGGTGAGCGCGTCGAGGTGCTCGCCGATCAGACCGTCGAGGTCGAGCTGGTGGTCGAGCGCCGTGACGGGGTGATCCGCGGCAAGGTGCTCGACGAGGGCGGCGGCCCAGTCGATGACGCGTTCGTCAGCGCCGAGCGGATGTCCGACAGCGTGACGGCCGACGCCAACAGGAGCCGCAACGCGGTCCGCTGGGGTGGCGAGCCGCACCTGACCGAGGCCGACGGCAGCTTCGTGATCGAGGGCCTAAGCGAAGGCAAGTACGTGGTCCGGGCGTTCCGCAAGGGCGGCGGCGAGGCGATCGCCGAGGGCGTCGCGCTCGGCAGTCGCGTCGAGCTGACGATCACCGCGACTGGCTCGATCGGCGGCGTCGTGAAGGTCGAAGGTGGTGAGCCGCCCGAGCGCTTCATCGTGCACGCGCAGGACCGCGAGCAGGGCCTGCACTTCTCGGACAGCTACTTTCGAACCGAGGGACGCTGGCGCCTGAGTGAGCTGCCAGCGGGCAAGTACGAGGTCAGCGTCGACTCAGCCAGCGGCAGCGCCGATGTCGAGGTCGAGCTCGCGGAGGGAGGCAAGCGCGACGATCTCGAGCTGGTCTTGCAGCCGCGCGTCACCTTGCGAGGCCGCCTGGTCGACATCGACACCGGCTTGCCGGTCGCCGGCATGCGGGTGGTGGCCATGCGCTCGAACGGTGGGTCGATGCTCGATTGGCGCGAGGGCGGTGAGCGGAAGGACGTCAGCGACGCCGAGGGCCGCTTCGAGGTCGAGCAGGCGCCGACCGGCCGCGTCAGGCTGATAATCATGCCGCGCAACTTCAACGCGACCGGGGCCTACGACTCGACGGCCGTGCTGCGGACGATCGCGAGCGAGCCGAGCATCCAGGAGCTCGGTGACATCGATCTGGTGAAGCGAAGGACCAAGCCTGAAGAGAAGGTCGGTGATCTCGGCTATGAGCTGAAGCAGAGCGATCCGGGGATCGAGATCGAGGACGTCCAGCTCGTCGTCGCGCTGATCCGTCCGGGTGGCCCTGCCGAGGGCAGCGGCCTCGCGGTCGGGGACGTGATCCAGTCCGTCGACGGTCACTCGGTCACGGGCGCCGACGTAGCGCACTATCATCAACTCGCCGCAGTGCCAGCGGGCACGACGATCGAGCTGGGGCTCGCCGACGGCAAGAAGGTCTCGATCACGGCGCTTTAGCCCCCCACAGGCGGCGTGCACTCTGCCACGCACGGCCGCTGCGCGGCCGCGAGCTCGCTCTGCGACCTCGGTGGGCTGGTTCGGGGCTCGCAGTCGTTTGCTGGGCCCCCCAGGGGGGCCTGTCCCTTGTTCCTGCGTTGGTTGCTCTGCGACCCGCATGGCGGC
>CBFGLP010001228.1:0-22755 GCA_965649595.1 uncultured Myxococcales bacterium
AAGGGGAGGCGGACACGGAGGAGGAGCCCGAGGCCGACGAGGAAGGGGAGGCGGACACGGAGGAGGAGCCCGAGGCCGACACGGAAGGCTGAGTGCCACGGTCGACTGAGCGAGACATCACGTTGCTCTGGTCACACAGGGGTCCGAAACCTCGAGCCATGCGGCTCGCGGTCTCGGGCCCCGGCCTGTTTCGGGCGCTCGGCAATTCCTGCCGAGCCATCCTGCGAGAATGCCCAGCAACGTCGTCGAGGGGCCACCGAAGACGTGTAACGCATGCGGGAGTCCGGCAACCAGGAGGTCGATGGCGAGGACGGCCACGCGATGAGCCCGCGCGAGCACCTGCGGATCGCTGCTCCGATCGAGCACGACGAGTCGGCCATGCAACCTGTCGCGGACGCTGCGAGCGGTTCCCCTCGCGAGGATGTCCAGGACCTCGCGCTCGCTCGAGCTCGCCGTGGCGACGCGCAAGCGTGGGCGCGTCTTTACCACGATCACTACGACGGCTTGCACCGGCACGTGACCTACATGGTCGGCAACCCCACGGTCGCCGAGGATCTCGTGCAAGAGGTGTTCGCGCGCGCGGTGGTCAGCGTGGCGAGCTATGACGGTCGCTCGAGCTTCGCCACATGGCTACGGGGGATCGCCAGCAACGTGATCCGCATGCACTGGCGCTCGCAGTCGCGCAGGCAGTCCGCCTACGATCGGCTGGAGCAGACGCTCGACAGCGTCGAGGCCCGCGCGAAGGCGCCCGACGACGTGCACTTGCAGTCGACCCGCGCGAATGCCTTGCTCGCGGCGCTCGACAGCTTGCCGGCGAACCTGCGCGAGGCGTTCGTGGCGCTCGAGCTGCAGCAGCGGCCCGCAGAAGAGGTCGCCAGCGAGTTGGGCATCAGCCCAGGTAACCTGCGAGTCCGAGCCTCGCGGGCCCGAACGCGTGTGCGAGACGAGCTTCAACGACTCGGTTGGTTGGGACGCGAGGAGCAGCCATGAGCGAGCACGAGCACGATGAGCTGAGCGCGTTCTTGGCCGCGACGCGGCGCGAGCTCGATGCGGCGATCGAGGCGAGCCCGCCCTTGCCCGACCTCGACGCGATGTTCGAGCGGGTCCGTGAGCTCGATCCCGACTGCCTCGACGAGGAGAGCGTGGCTCGTCAGCGCGAGCTGGCTCCGGTGTTGCCGCTGCGCTCGCACGAGCTGGCCTCCGAGTCGCAGTCGCGTGGGCGGGTCGACGAGCTGGGCTCGTTCACTGCGGCGCTGCGCGAGCAACTCGACGCGGGGGTCCAGGAGCAGCGGGCGCGCGAGATCCCTCCGCCACGCTTCGCGGTCGCGCAACGCAGGCCCTCGAAGCGGCGCAGCTGGTGGGTCACGGCCGCAGCGAGCTTGTTGCTCTTCTTCGGTGGCGCGGCTGCGGCGATGTGGGGAGAGCCGTCGAGCGGCACGGGCCTGGCCGACAGCGTCGAGCGTGGGCTGGCCGCGATGGCGCGCGAGCTCGGGACTGTCCTCGCCAGCGGAGCGGCGACTCGGACGGTCGCGCTCGCGCCGAGCTCCGAGCCGGCGGTCGAGCCTGCCTTGACCACGCCGGCTGACTTGGGCTCCGAAGTGGTGACGCGGGACGAGCAGAGCGACGCCGTGATGCCGACCGTGATCGACGACATCGAGCCGAAGCCGAGCAAGCCTCGCGCCCGAGCGCGCAACAAGCCGATCTCCGACGAAGGCGAGACCGATCCCCTGGCGCTGCTCGATGCGCAGGCGCAGGCGCTCTGGCGGGCCGGCGATCTCGATGGGGCCGAAGAGCTCTTCCACGAGATCGTGCGGCGCGGCGGCAAGGGGCGCTGGGCGGAGCTTGCGTACGGTGAGCTCTTCTCGCTCGCGCAGCGGCGCTCGGGCGAGGTCCGGGCGAAGCTGTGGGGCGAGTATCTGGACCGCTTCCCGCGAGGGCGCTACGCCGAGGATGCGCGCGTGGGCCTGTGCCGACGCGCGAGCGGCGAGGAGAAGGCGAGTTGCTGGACCGAGTACCTCGAGCAGCACGAGCAGGGCACGCACGTCGGCGAGGCTCGAAAGGCGCTCGGGCAGACGAAGGACGAGGTCGAGGCAGGCAGCTCGCCGTGAGGCCGAGTCTCTGGATCAACCTGCTCCTGGTCGCCGCGAGCCAGGGGTGTCTGCGCGAGCTGATCATCGTCGATGAGGACGAGGGCGGGGACGTCTCGACCGAGATGACCAGCGACGATGATGGCTGCACGGCGGCCCAGCTCGAGTGCGATGGTGCGTGCGTCGACGCCAGCAGCGACGTCGCGCACTGTGGCGCCTGCGGGGTCGTGTGCCTCGCGGGCCAGATCTGCGTGCTCGGTGAGTGCGAGACCGAGGCCGCGTGCGGGTGCGATGAGGCGCGCGAGCTGTGCGTCGATGGGACCTGCGAGTGTCGGCTCGGCTTCGAGCGCTGCGCCGACAGCTGCGTCGACACGCGGACCGACGTCGCGCACTGTGGCGGCTGCGACCAACCTTGCGCGGGCGCGTGCGTGGGCGGATCGTGCGTGGCTAGCTGCGAGGCGCCGCGGGTCACCTGCGGGACGAGCTGCGTCGATCTATCGAGCGATCCCCTGCACTGCGAGGAGTGCGGTGATGCGTGCGACGCCGACGAGGCGTGCGTGGCAGGTCAATGTCGAGACGTGAGCTTGGCTGGTTGCGCGAGCTGTCCATGCGATTGTGGAGAGGGGATCTGCTGCGAGTCGGCCCAGCTCGACGCCGTGCTCTGCGTGCGAGCCGACGCGTGTCCGCCATGACTCGGGTGGTCTGGATGACTCGCCGGTTCGCGGCGGTTTCGACGGTGACGCTCGCGCTGCTCGAGTCGTCGTTGGCGTTTGGAGGCTCGCCACCAGATGCCGAGGTCGCCGCAGAGCCCGAGGCGGCCACTTACTCGACCTTGTTCTTGCGCGTGCGTGGGCCCGAGCTGACGAGCGCTGGGCTCGGCGAGCACCTGCGCTTGCGACTTCCGGGGCGGACGATCCTCGAGCACCAAGAGATGGTCGGCCCACCCGAGGGCGCGTACCTCTATGTGGACGTTCGCCCGCTCGAGGACGGGCGGATCGAGCTGACGATCATCGGCTCCGACGGGCGTGCGTACGATCGCGAGCTCGAGCTCGATCCGACGGATCCCCTGCGCGTGTTGGCGACCAGCGTGGCGAGCTTGGTGTTGGCGATCGAGGATCACAGCGTCGAGCCCTCGCGGACCGACGTCGAGATTCCGCCACCGAGCGGCGACGAGGTGGGACCGGAGCCCGAGCCTGAGCCTGAGCTCGAACCTGAGCCCGAACCAGAACTGGTGCCGGAGCCTGAGCCGGAGCCTGAACCGGAGCCTGAACCGGAGCCTGAACCCCGAGTCGAGCGCACGCGCTGGCAGCTCGGTCCGATCCTCGACGCTGCACCCGTGCTGGCCCTCGGTCCGCCGAGCTACGCGAGCGTGCTCGCCGGAGGCGGTGGAAGCCTAGGCATTCGGCTGGTGGCTCCAAGCGAAGGGCGAAGCTCCGTGAGCACCCAGCTCGAGTTGCGTGTGCTCGGTCGCGTCGATGGCGAGTTCTCGCTCGTGCGCACGCGCGTGGCGCTGGGCGTCGGTTGGCGCTTCCGCTCGTCGCTCGCACGTGCGGATGCGTTCGGGTTCGAGCTCGACGGTGCGTTGACGGTCGAGCCATGGTTGATCCGTCGCGCGGGTGAGCCAGTGAGCTACCGCGAAGGCAGCCCGCCGCTCTTGCTGGGGGTCGCGCTCCGGGTGCTGCCCGGCTGGTCTCATCGGGCGCGCGGCCTCGAGTTGTTGCTCGGTCCTTCGCTCCAGTTCGGCGGATCGATCGCGCCCGGTGCGGGCTGGACCGTGCCTGGAGTCAGTCACGAGGGCCCATCCGGGGAGCGCGAGCGCTTGTTTCGGGTGGGCGGCCTCGAGCTGGCGCTCGGGCTCGGCCTGCGCCTCGACTTCGATCTCCCGCGTCGTGCCCGAGCGTCCGCCAAGCCACGAGATTGACGCCAGCGAGCCGCCGCCGTAGACCGCCCGCGTGGCGGGGACCGGCTCGACACGCGAACCGTACCCACCGACCCTCGCCGCGATCGCTACCGCCTGGTGGCCGCTCGCGCTCAGCTGGCTGCTCATGGCAGTCGAGCTGCCGACGGTCGCGGCCGTGGTCGCACGCTTGCCCGATCCGGAGATCCACCTCGCCGCGTCCGGTTCGTACGTGCACCCGATCGCGCTGGTGATCGAGGCACCGATCATCATGTTGCTCTCGGCCTCGACCGCGCTCTCGCGCGACCGAGCGGGCTACCAGGCGCTGCGTCGCTTCACGCACCGCAGCGGCGCCGCGCTGACGCTGCTGCACCTGCTGATCGTGCTCACGCCGCTCTACGACCTGATCGTCGGCGGATGGATGGGCGCACCCGAGCCAGTGCTCGAGCCCGCGCGCATGGGGCTGCTCTTGATGACGCCGTGGACGTGGGCGATCGCCTCGCGGCGCTTCAACCAGGGCGTGCTGATTCGCTTTGGCCACGGCCGCGCGGTCACGCAAGGGACCGTGGTTCGCTTGCTCAGCAACGTCACGGTGTTGGCGGGCGGCTGGGCGATCGGCACGATCCCGGGCGCCACGCTGGCCGGGGCTGCGATCGCTACCGGCGTGGTGGCCGAGGCGATGTTCGCCAGTGCACGCGTGCGCCCGGTCGTCGTCGAGCATTTGCAGCACGACGACCCCGCGCACCCACCCCTGCGCGGGCGGGCGTTCGTCGGCTTCTATCTGCCGCTTGCCTTCACCAGCTTCGTGGCCCTGGTCGCGCACGCGCTCGGCAGCGCGAGCATTGCTCGAATGCCCGACGAACTGCCCTCGCTCGCGGTCTGGCCGGTCGTGCACGGGCTGATCTTCTTGTTTCAGGTCCTAGGGTTGGCGTTCTCGGAGGTCGTGGTCGCGCAGCTCGATCGGCCGGGGGCCAAGCCAGTGCTGCTGCGCTTCGCGTTGGTCGCGAGCGGCTCGGCTGCGGTCGTGCTCGTGGTGTTGGCGGCGACGCCTCTGGCCGAGCTGTGGTTCGACCGTGTCAGCGGGTTGAGGCCCGGGTTGGTCGAGCTGGCTGGGCTCGCGCTGTGGTTCGGGGTGCCGATACCGGTCCTGCGCGTGCTGCAGAGTTGGTTCGAGAGCGTGCTCGTGCACGCTCGTCGAACGCGAGCGGTCGGCGAGGCGGTCGTGGTGTTCGTGCTCGTCGCGGGGGCGGTGTTGGGGACCGGGATCTGGCTCGGTCGGTGGCCGGGGATCCACGTCGCGTTGCTGGGCTTCTCGCTCGGGCGGGCAGCGCAGACGGGGTGGTTGTGGGCGCGGAGTCGACCGGTCGTGGCGGCGCTCGATCGCTGAGCCAGACCTGCGCATCAATAGGGCCGCTGACCTACGAAGTTACCGGCGGGCGAATAGTTGCAGACCCAAAACACCCAATCACCCTCACCGAAGGGGCCATTGTTGGTACATTGCTGCGCCGCGCAGCCGAGCTGCGTGCTGGCTCGCCAGACGACCTGCGTGTAGTGCCCGCACACCTTCCCGGACGCGCAGCGGTTCTTGCGATAGTCGAAGTTGGCCTGCTCGGCGACCCAATCACCGACGATCTCTTGGGGATCGGCCATGTGCGTGCGCGCGGCGAGGTTCTCTCCGTGCGGGCCTTCGCTGTGCTCGAAGCGGCATTGTGCGGCGACCTGCTTGGCGTGGGCCTCGAGCTCGCGCGACCAGGTTAGCGGGGGCAGCGGGGTCTCGGGGGTCGGGTCGACTGCGGCGCGAGCTCGATTGTGGGCCGCGAGGAGCTGCTCGGCGAAGGGATCGATGGTTTGCGGGCGGGGGGTCGTGTCCTGGCGATCGTCTTCGCCCGTGGGGGCGTTCGGGTGACGGGGCGGACGGTCGGTGGTCTGCGTCGATCCGGTGGTGCTCGACTGCTCGGGCTGCGGGCTCGCGCAGGCGATCATCAGGAGCGTGGACGAAAGGACAGCCGATCGGCGGGTCGACGAGCGTGGCACGAACGAGATCGTGTCCCTCACGCGGCCGAGTTGGAAGGGGACCAGCGAGTGACACATCCTGCCCTGGCTGGTGTTGCAGGGCCGTGCGCCTCACTCTCCCCCTCGCGGCTTCGTTCGCGCTCTTCGTGTCGGCGTGCGAAGCGGCCCACGAGGCGAGCTCGGAGGTGATCCCGATTCATCTCGCCGAGCGGCCGGTCGTGGTCGGAGAGGTGCTCGAGGAACTGGGCGCGCCGGGATCGCCCTACGTCTACATCCGGGTTACGCAAGGCGAGCGACACGAGCGGTGGGTCGCGCTACCTCGCGAGGCGAGCGAGCAGGTGCGGGTCGGCGAGCGTGTCCGCGTGCGCAGCCTCGGCGGTCGCAGCCACGTGTGGGTCGGCGCGATCGAGCGGGAGTTCGAATGGTTGGAGTACGGGGCGATGCTCGATCGCTGAGGGCTCGAATCAAACCTGGCGGACCGTCACGCCGGCCTCGCGGAACAAGGTCGTGCTCATCTCGAAGTCGTCGGCCCAGCGCTCGGGGATCTCGACCTCGGCCGGATACACGACCTCCTGCACGCCCGCCTGCACGAGCGAGCGAGCGCAGCGGGTGCACGGCGGCCAGGTCACGTAGGCGACGCAGCCCTTGAGCGCGACGCCGATCCGAGCGGCGTGCATGATCGCGTTCTCCTCGGCGTGACAGACCAGCGGGTACTTGAGCTCGCGGTTGGTCAGCCGCTCCATCGTGTCCTCGATGCCACGTGGAAAGCCGTTGAAGCCGGTGCTGCGGATCTCTCGATCGGGGCCGACGACCACGCAGCCGACCTTGGTCGAGGGATCCTTGCTCCACTGCGCGATGTGTCGCGCGAGGTCGATGAAGCGGCGGTCCCACTTCTCAGCCCCGGACGGCTGGCTCGGCTTGTCGCTCATGCATGGGGAGTGTCACCGATTCGGAGATCGGAACCAACCCGCCGAGCTGATAGTGTGTCCGCATGCGCGTCTTTCCAGGTTGCGCTCGGTGGCTGGCCTTCGGGCTCGGCTTTGGGCTCTCGCTCGCGTGCTCGTCGGCGGAGCGCGGCCCGGACCGCAAGCAGGCCGACGAGCAGACAAACGCGCAGCGTGACGAGCAGACCGAGGCGGTCGCTCCGAAGCCAGCCGAGCCGGACAAGCGCGAGCGCCCCAGCTTCGATCAGCGTCCGCCCTTGATCGGCGATCCGGCTCCACCGATCTCGCTCGACACGCTCACCGGCGAGCGCGTGTCATTGCCGCGGTCGGACAGCGAGCGGGCCACGGTGCTGATCTTCGGCTCGTTCACCTGTCCGCCCTTTCGCATGAAGACGCCTGGCTTCGAGGATCTGGCGGTGCGCTGGCGGGACAAGGCCGACTTCTACATCGTGTTCTCCCGCGAAGCCCACCCCAAAGCGGCCGACGCCGAGCCGCTAGGTCAGGCCGCCGATCAACTGATCGCCCAGGATCGAGACGGCGACAACGCGGTGACGCTGGCGGAGTACCAAGGTCCCAAGGCGATGTTCGAGCCCTTCGATCTCGACGACGACGGCGAGGTGCGCTCATACGAGCTGCTCGCAGCTCGTCGGCTCCCGCAATTCGAGGCGATCGAAGCACCGACCAGTACGGCCGAGCGGCAGGCCCTCGCCAGCCGCTTTCGGACCGACGTCCCTGGTGAGATCCCGGTCTTGCTCGACGAGATCGACAACCACACGTCCGTGGCCTATGGCGGCGCGCCGAACAGCTTGTTCGTGATCTCCCCCAAGGGAACGATCAGCCACAAGTTCTTTTGGGCGTCGACCCGAGACGCCGAGCGAGCGCTGGCCGAGCTGTTCGGCGAGCAGCCACCGGAGCCCGAGCAGCGCAGCGTCGACTGGGCGGTGATCGAGGCCGATGTCGCTGCAGCCCGAGACGCCGACAAGCCCGTGCTGCTGCACTTCACCGCGCTCGGCTGCAGCGCCTGCACGGCGATGAAGGACAAGACCCTGGCCGACCCGCGGCTCGAGGCGAGCTTGCAGACCTTCCACCGCGTCACGCTCGGGATCGAGCGCGACGATACATGGAGGCTGTTCGAGGCGCTCGACCTGAGCGGGACCCCGGCGTTCGTGATCGTCGACCCCTCGACTCGGACCGTGGTCCGCAAGACGCAAGGGTTCGCTGACGGCGAGCAATTCCTCGGGTTCCTCGACGGCTGAGCGACGAGGGCAACTAGCCCAGCACCCGCAGCCACGCCGCGACTGCCACGCTGCTTGCGTTGGCGGGGCTCATGAGCGCCGCCGCATGCCCGCGAGACCGAACATCATGAAGCCGGCCAAGATGATGCTCCCGCCGACGCTGGTGCCCGAGGTCACGGCGCAGCCACCCTTGCCGCCGTCGTCATTGGAGTCGCCGCTGGCGTCGTCGCCGGTCTCCTCGCCGGTCTCCTCGCTAGCGAGCACTGCCACCGTGACGGTCTCGGAGGGGTGCTCGTTCTCGCTCGCATCGAAGGCGACCGCGACCAGGCTGTGCATGCCCTCGTCGAGCGTCACCCCGGTGAGGGTCCACGGTTGCTCCGTCAGCGTCCCCACGGTCGCGCCGTCGACCCGCAGCTCGACGCGATCGAGCCCCAGGTCGCCGGCATAGACGTCGAGGGTCACGTCGAGGGTCACGGGCGCACCTTGAAAGGTCACCCCGTCCTCGGGCGAGGTGATCGTGACCGAGGGCGGATCATTGGGGTCATCGGCCTTGGCCAAGGAGATGAAGCCTGACGAAGCAGCGAGGGCGATCGAGCAAAACAGGAGACGACGCGAGAGCTTGGACATGGCGACAGGGACGAGTCAGGCGTGGATGAAGCGACGCCCCTCGCCGACCATCGCGGTCAGTAGGGCGAGCTCGAGGAACCCATGGAAGCTGACGAACACCCCTGCCAGGGCCCGCTCGCTGCGTCACCTTTTCGGCGATCGCAGTGAGTGGGCCCTGTGCATGCGTGCGGTGGGGCAAGCTCGATCAAGGGGCGAGCGGCGACGCGCTCGGCTTGTCCGCCGCCGGCCCGCCGCCCTCGAGCAGCACGGGCGCGCCAGTCTCGACCATCCACGCCGCCGCGTGGAAGGGCTCGGAGTAGCTCTGCGCCTCGATCTGCGCCTCGTCGAGGTGCCACCAGTCGCAGTGGATCCGCTCGGGCGTGACGTCGATCGTCATGTAGCCGCGCCGCGCGGTGTCGACCCACTTCACGTGCTGGTTGATGCTCTTCAAGAAGTCGATCGTACCCTGGTCGATTGGCAGCCCCGGCGAGGTGATCCCGGGCGTCACGAACTCGACCGCGACCGAGCCCTCGCCAGTGGCTGGATCGTAGACCGAGGGATCGACCGGGTTGGGCGTCAGCTCGTTGGCCCACGAGGTGTGGATGTCGCCGGTCAGCACGACCACGTCGCTGATCTGGTTGTCGACGATGTGGGCATAGACGCGCTGGCGCGCCGCCTCGTAGCCGTCCCAGGTGTCGCTGACGAAGGGCTTGTTGGGTGCGCCGCCTTCACCGGGGGTGAGGATGATCTGGCCCATCATCACCTGCTGAGCGAGCAGCTTCCATTGGCTGGTCGAGCCGAGCAGGCGGTCGAAGAGCCACGCCTCTTGGGCCGCGCCGAGCAGCTGGCGGGATGGATCGTTGACCTCGGCCAGCGCCTCGTCACCGAGCGCGAGCGGGACCTGCTCCTCGCGACCTTCGAGCCGGGTGTCGAGCACGATCAGGTCGACGAGATCGCCGTAGGGTAGCTCGCGATAGACCCGGCCGGGCTCGCCCTCGCGGATCGGCAACCACTCGAAGTAGGCCTGCACGCCCGCGGCCTTGCGATCGGTGAACGCCCCCTCGTCACCCTCGGTGTGGTTCTCGGCCCCGTTCATCCAGCTGTCGTTGGCGACCTCGTGATCGTCCCAGGTCGTGATGAAGGGGTGCTGGCGATGCGCCTCTTGCAGGTCCGGATCGGACTTGTAGTGCGCGTGGCGGCGGCGATAGTCGTCGAGCGTCAGGCACTCGGTCGGCGGGTCGTACTCGCGGATCGAGCCGTACTGCCCGCTGCCATACTCATAAATGTAGTCGCCGAGGTGGATGACCGCGTCGAGGTCGGCCCGCTGCGCGATCGAGCGGTAGTTGTGGAAGTAGCCGTGCGCGAAGCTCGAGCACGAGCACACGACGAAGCGCAGCTGCTCGCTCGCATCCGCGGGGGCCGTGCGCGTGCGGCCGATCGGCGAAGCCACGCCTTGCGCCCAGAATCGATAGTAGTAGGTGGTCGCGGGCTCGAGGCCCTCGACGTCGATCTTGATCGTGCTGTCGCGGGCGGGATCGGCCGGACCGATGTAGTCGGCCGCGACCCGCTCGGTGAACTCGGGGTCGAGCGCGACCTCGAAGAACACGTCGAAGCCGCTCGGATCGTCGCTGGTGATGCGGGTCCAAAGGATCACCGAGTCGGCGAGCGGATCTCCGCTCGCAACCCCGTGCGAGAACAAGCTGGCCGGGCCGGGCTCGCCCTCCCACTCGTAGCGCGGCAGATCGTCGCCGCCGGTCTCCCCCGTCTCGCCGGTCTCGCTGCCTTCACCCTCGCCCGGGCTGTCGGGCCCGGCACACGCGGTGAAGCTGGGGATCAGCGTGGCCACGCCGAGCAGGCCGGCACGGCGAAGGAGCTCTCGTCGGGTGATGCTCATCGGGGCGGGATTCTAGAGGGGACTTCGTCACGAACATGTGCCCATTCGGGAGACTCGCGTGCGCGGAGGCACGAGTGCTGGCACTCCGGCAGCGCATCTCGCGAATCGTGGTCCTGCGCGCGTTGGCGATCCGCCAACGATCTGGGTTCCCTGGCTCGGCAGCACCGGCGTAGAGTCCGGCCATGGTCCGCGCGCACCTTCGTCGCCTCGTTGCTCCCTCGCTCTTGGTCCTGCTGCCCGCGCTGGCATGTGGAGATGACACGACCCCCAGCCAAGACGACGAGGTCGGCACCGAGTCGGGCACCGACGACGAGATCGGCGACACGACCACGACCACGGACGAAGACAGCAGCGACGACGCGACCACGAGCGAAGACAGCACCGGCGACGCAGACGGGGACACCACCACCGAGACCGATGATGGCGAGCTCCCGCAGACGCCCCTGCAGGCCGGCGTGGCGTTCGGCTACCTCGAGTACCCGGTCGGCATCTCGATGGCCGGCTACGGCGGCCGGGTCGGCCTCAACGACACGTCGTGGACCGGCATCTTCTATGGGACCAAGGGCTTTTATGGCTACCCGACGATCAAGGCGATGGCGATGCGCTCCGAGGAGGGCGAGCTGGTCGTCCTGATGAAGACGCCGATGATGAGCTCCGAGTCGGGGGTCACCGACGCGACCGTCGCCAAGATGCAGGAGCTCTACGGCATCGACCTCGCCGGGCGCATCATCATGGGCGGCACCCACTCGCACCACGCCCACGGCCGCTACTGGCGCTTGCCGGACATCTTCGGCGCGGTCGG
Source organism: uncultured Myxococcales bacterium (assembly GCA_965649595.1). GTDB lineage: Bacteria > Myxococcota_A > Polyangia > Nannocystales > Nannocystaceae > Plesiocystis. The sequence continues at coordinate 11,479 of CBFGLP010001228.1, forward strand.
GGCCGACACGCCCGACGAGGAGGTGATCGATCTGCTCGCGACCGAGTTCGCCCGCACGATCAAGGCCGCGATCGACGATATTGACGACGCCGAGTGGGGCTATACCTACATTGAGGATTGGGACCTCGAGAACAAGGTCTACGGCGATCGCCGCGGGGCCAACAACCCGCTCTATGGCAAGGATCCCCGCATGATGTTGCTGGCCTTGCGCCGCCCCGACGGGACGCCGATGGCGGCGATGATCAATTTCGGCATCCACGGGATCAGCGTCGCGTTCGAGAACGAATTGCTGACCGAGGACGCGCCTGGCGGCGTCGAGCTGGAATTCGAGGAGTACTTCTACGAGCAGACCGGTCAGCCGATCCTCGGCCTGTTAGCACAATCTGGCGGCGGCGACTCGTCCCCGCGCGGCGGGTTCTTGGGTCATCAAGAGCCGGCCCAGAAGATCGAGCTGCTCGGGACCGTGGCAGCCCAGGCCGCGTTCGAGGCCTACCAGAGCATCGAGTGGAACGACGACCCGGAGATCATCGTCCGCTCGCAGCGGGTCGACCTCACCTACGAAAAGTTCGGCTACGACCAGAACGGCGAGTTCTCGGGCCTGCTGCTCGATCTGATCCCGGTCAACTACACCTGGGGTGGCTGGCAGTGCACCGGCGTCAGCGAGGACGACGACCTCGGCACCAGCATGGAGGGCAAGCCCAAGCAGTGCATCCCGATCGACACGCTGCTGTTCGGCGACGTGCCCCACGGCGAGATTCACCAGACCTATTTGAGCGTGGCCAAGATTGGCCCCTTGGTGATCGCGACCATGCCCGGCGAGCCAGCCTACTCGATCGTCAAGTATGCGCGCGAGCAGCTGGCGCTGCGCTCGACCCCCGAAGAGCCGCTCGATCTGATGGTCTACGGCTACTCGCAGGACCACCTGCTCTACTTCACCGCGCCCGACGACTGGTACCAGGGCGGCTACGAGTCGGAGATGAGCTTGTGGGGCCCCAACGGCGGCAAGTTCATGGTCGACACGAACATGGCGATGGTCGACGCGATCCTCGGCGGCGAGACCGGGCCGGCGTTCATCGAGGAGAACCCGACGCTCGCGTCGCCGAGCTCGTTCGATCCGCGCGGCTGGGAGATCAGCACCAACGAGGGCGCGGTGCTCGAGGACGTGATCGTCGACAAGCTGCGGACCGAGCACGTCCGGTTCCGCTTCGGCGGCGGGGACCCGACGCTCGGCGCCCCGCAGGTGCGCGTGCAGGTCGACGATGGGCAGGGGAGCTTCGTCGACGTGCCGAGCCCGGCCGGCTGGGAGGGGGTGCCCTACGACAACAGCCGTAATCACATGATCACGCACTACGATCCCGATCCGGCGCCCAACAATCAGGTCGCCGCGCAGCGCAAGCACGAGTGGTGGATCGACTGGGAGATCCCCGCCGACTTCCCCGCGGGCGTGTATCGGCTGGTCGCTACGGGGCCCTACTGGTCGGGCACCGAGCTGGGCGAGTACGAGGCGGCCAGCTCGGCGTTCGCAATCTCGCAGTCGAGCGAGGCCGTGCTGGCGGCGAGCCTGGTCGACGCGGCGACGCTGCAATTGGTGCTGACGCTGCCGCCGGTGCCGCTGACCAAGGAGGGGACCTGGCCGGTGACCGGGTGGCGCTTACATGATCCTTTCCATGGGCCGCAAGAGCCGATCCACGTACGCGCGCCGCTGAGCCTGCAGTTCACGGTCGACGGCGCGTTGCAGGCGGAGGTCTACGAGGCGACCTGGGACGCGGGGGCGATGGCCTACGTGTTCGACTTTGGCCAGACGGGGATCGATCCCTCGGCGAGCGTCGAGGTCGAGGCTTGGCTGAGCGCGGACCATGATCCGAGCCCGGTGTCGGCGGTGGTCACACCGTGATTCGACCGCGGCTGCAACTGCGATTGGCCTGGGGGCTCGCCCTCGGGCTGGTCGCGGCTTGTGGCGGGTCCTCGGGTGGGCGCGAGGTCGGCGACGAATTGGGAGATTCTTCCGCAGAGTCGGAGACGAGCGACTCGGAGACGAGCGAATCGGAGACGAGCGAATCAGAATCGGCGGAGTCGGACTCCACGGATACGAGCGAGACCGACGATTCGAGCGAGAGCACGACCGGCGACCCGGAGGACTGCGACACCAACCCGATCCCCTGGTGTGATGCACAGGCCCTGCCCACGCCCAACGGCGTGCCGATCGAGCCCGAGGGCCTCGGCGGCTGTCCGCCTGGTATGGCGCGAGTCGAGGACTTCTGCATCGATCGCTGGGAGGCGGCGCTGGTCGAGATCCTGCCGAACGACGGGCTCGACCCTTGGTCGCCCTTCGAGAGCCCCGGCGACGCGACGGTACGAGCCGTGAGCGGGCCGGGGTTGGTTCCGCAGGGCTATATCAGCCAGGTGCGGGCCGAGGCCGCGTGTCAGCTGGCTGGCAAGCGCTTGTGCACGGACGCCGAGTGGCTCCGCGCCTGCCAGGGCGCGTCGGGCAACACCTATCCGTTCGGAGACGCTGCTTCGCCGGGCACCTGCAACGACGCCCGTGCTTGTCATCCTGCGATCCAGTACTTCGAGACCGCCGAGGACTGGATCTGGTCGGAGCTCGATCACCCGTGCTTGAACCAGCTCCCCGCCGGCTTGGCCGAGACCGGCGCGCATGCAGGGTGCGTCAGCGAGGACGGGATCTTCGACATGATGGGCAACCTGCACGAGTGGACCGCTGATCCCGAGGGGACGTTTCGCGGCGGGTTTTATGTCGATACGGTGATCAACGGTCCCGGATGCACGTACAAGACCGCGGCGCACACGGTGACCTATTGGGACTATTCGACCGGGTTTCGCTGCTGCACGGACTGAGGTCCGCGCAGCAGCGATTGGTCGCACACGGGCCGCAAGCACCACGTGGCATGGAAGGAGTTCAGGGTGAAGGCTCGGGATCGTCGAAGAGCTCGGTGGCCGTCGCGGTGCGCTTTGCTAGCTTGCGCCATCGCTCTAGTTGGGTGATGTCCGTGCAGTCCGCGATGCGTTGGTGCACACGCGAGTCGATCGGGAAGCCACGGAGCTCGAGGATGTCGAAGACTGCGCTCCGAAGGCCTTCTGCACGACCCTCTGCACGACCCTCTGCACGACCTTCCGCGAGGCCGTGCTGGAAGGTCGCTCCTTCCCGCTCCCACTCGGACAGCTCCTGATCGGGGCTCAGGCGTGCCCGTTCGTCCAGGCGGTTCAACGCATCGACGAGGAGGTCGTACGTGGTCTGGTTGGTGGCGTCGAGCATCATCCGAGTGTAGCGCTGGTGGGCATAGGGGCCCAGGTCGCGGGCGGCCACCAGAGCGGCCGACATGAGCTGAACGGCCCGGGGATCGCGAGCATGATGCACTGCATGGAAGAGGGCGGCAGCGGGCCGTGCTCGGGCAATCGCCAGCTCCTTTTCGAACTGTTCATCGGTGGGCGCTGGCGCCGGAACTCGCTCATCGACCAGCCACAGGGCGGCAGGGTTGCATACCCGTGTCACGGTCGATAGGTCGAGGACCTCGGGTGGATCGTAGAGCTCGAGCCGCAGTCGATGCATCCACCGCCGCGCACCCGCCGAAGGGCTGATCCCGAGCACGTCGACGGGGATCTCGAAGTGAAGCTGCGCCCCAGCTCGGTAGGCCGGCAGGCGCCACTTCTTGGCTTCGACTCGCTTCAGTTGGTTCTCGAAGATCCACACTCCTCGCAGCCTGCCCTTGCTGTCGTAGACAGCGAGCACGAGGTCGGGGAAGAGCTGATGGGGATCATCGTCGTCGTAGAGACGCAGGAGCTCGAAGTTGGGGGTGTGCTCGCGAATGTCGGTGTGGATGGACCATGGGAGCCCAGCCGCGGCGTGGGCGAGCTCGATGGCGAGCTGCTTGTCGAGCACGAGCAGCGCGAGCATGGCTTGGTGAAGGGTTCCTGGACTCGGCATGCTCCCTTGGAATTGCAAAGGGCTTGCGAGACCGAAGTGCAATGATTCCCGGAGCTTACTCGTGCCCGTGAAACGCCTGGTGGCCGAGGGCTCGGCCAGTGGCCGAGGACTCGGCCACTCGTGTTCGGTTTCACGGGTCGGCCTCGACCTGATCCTCATGAGCGCCGATGTCCATATGAACGATGCTCGCGCCCTCGATGCTCGACGCCCAATCATCATCGAGGTCGGCGAGACGCGACGCGTCTTTGCCGAGCACGCCGTCCAAGAACGCATGGATGGTCCGCAGCTCCCACGCGTAGCTCTGCGCATAATGGGAGGCCGGTCCGCTCTCCGGGTCCCGCAGCGAGTGAGCGTGGAGGGTCAGCAGGGCTCCGCCGTGGCTCACGAAGTCGTTGTGGCCGAGCGTCGGCACGACCACGAGGCGCCGGTCCGACTCGGTCATGGCGTCTACGAACCTCGTCTGGCTATGGTACTGCGAGACCATGATTAGGCTCGGGACCCTAATGGTCTGGCCTCGCTCGAACCACTTCCATTTCTCCTCGCGATAAAACCAGGGGGCCTCCGGGTCGCCGTTCTCGAGCGTAGAATCGATGCTGATCACCGCGTCCACGCGCCGCCCCTGCATCGCATAGATAAGCGCCGCCTGCGCGCCGTAGCTGTGGCCCGTCACGGCGAGCGGGACCTCGTGGCCGAGCTCTCCGGTCTCGCTCAGCTCGTGCACGAGGAAGTCGAGATCCGCGATGGACGTGGACGGATCCCAATCGATGGCGAAGTGGGCCTCTCCACTTGGCACGAACGCGCTACTGACCACCAGATAGCCGTGGCTAGCGAGCAGCTCGAACAGCACGAAGTTGTCCGCGAACGCTCCGCCGAGCCCGGGGTGGTAGAGCACCACTGGCCACGCCCCCGGGAGCAGCTGCGCGCCGCGGCGCGCGAGCACGGGTTCGGCCAGCATTCGCTCGAGCAGCTCGCGGCGATTCGCCACTGCGTTGGCGTCGGGCAGGGCCTCGTTGGCCATGACCTCGCGTACGTGACGCTCGAGCAATTCAGCGAAGCCGGACTCGTCGTGCACCGCGACGTCGAGGTAGTCGTCGACCAGCATCGGCTCGCCGGATCCGTCGGCTGGATACCAGCGGTTGATCAAGATCGGCCGCTCGGGCAGTGGAGCCAGCGGGTTGTCGTAGCTGCGGGTCGGATCGAAGCGCAGCTCTTGTCGATAGCCGACGCGGTAGGGCCCCGGCTCGAGCCCGAGCCAGACCGGCGGGCTCTTCTCGGCCTTCGGAGGGCTGACTCGGACGCTCGCCTCGCTCGCTTCGCTCGGTGCGAGGGTCGGCTCGGGCGCGCAAGCGGCACCGATGAAGAGCAGCGAAGACAGCGCGAGGGCGGGCGGGACGCTTGGCGCGAGAGGGGTGGCGTGCATGCCTCGAAGGCTTGAGCAGCGCGGAGCAAAAACACAGCGATGTCAGGATCTTGCTACTCGGGCGAGTCGGCCCGGGATCGAAAGTGGCGGACCCGAGCCTCGACGTTCTCGGCGCGCAACGTGGGGTTGCTGTCGAGGATCCGACCATCGGGACCGATGAGTACCAATATGGGAATGCTCGTGATCTCGAGCGCCTCCACGAACATCTCGCGATCGGCCTCGCGCACCCACGCGTTGGTCCACGGCATCGGGTTGTCGCGCTGAAACTCGAGGATCGTTTGAGGATCTTCGTAGGGATCGATGCTGACGAAGCGCGGCGGATCGTTGGGGCTGTCCGCCTGCAGGGCCGCCTGCGCGGCGCGGAGCACCGGGATGTTGTCGCGGCAGCCCTTGCAGGTCGTCGACCACAGCTCGAGCACCGTGAAGCCGTCGAAGTCGGCGGTGCACAGCGAGCCGCCCTCGAGCTTCTCGACGCAGATCTCGGGCAGGTAGTTGCCGGGGGCCAAGCGCCGGTCGGGACCGAACGAGCGCATGATCGGGCCGAACTGAGTCCTTGCCAGCTCGGGCCGAGCCAACCACAGCGACCAGACCGCCTGGGCAGCATCCCAATCGCCGAGGGCCGTAGTTGTCAGGTAGCGTTCGAGCGCCAGGTAGGCGGCAACGTCTGGATCTTGAGTGGCGATGCGGGCGTCGAGCTCCGGTCCGAGCTCGATCGAGCGGCCGGCTTCGTAGACGGCGCTCGCCAGGGCATAGGGAGAGATGGACCAGCGGTGATCATCGAGGCCCAACTCGTCTAGCACGGCCGCTGCAATGTCGGTCCGCGAGAGCCCGTGCTCGGGATCGTTGCGGCCAATCAGGAATTGGCCGGCGACCATCCAGGCGCGAAGCTCGGGGTCGCGCTCTGTCTCGATCTCGGCCGCGACCTCGGCCCACAGCGCACGGCAGCCAGCGTAGTCGGCCTGGTTTTCGAGCTCGAGCCAACGGTGCAATTTCTGGTTGGCCCACGCGAGGGCATTGGCGCGGGCTTGCTCCGGATCGAGCTGCTGCGACGCGGGCTCGACCGATTCTGGGTCAGCCGCGCTCCGCTGACAGCCAGCCGACGAGAGGATGATGCACAGGACAGCAACCCACGGACGCATGCGAGCAGGATATGCCTGCGCGTCCTCGCGCTTCAATTCGAATGCTCCGGCCCCCGATCCCGCGGGTATACGCGATAGAGCGTGAGCGTGATCGGCTGCTCCTCTGCGAGCCCGATGGCGAGGTTCTCGTCATAGGGCTTGGAGATGAACTCGGTCCTCGCGACCTCCTCCAGCCTCACGAAGCCCGGGATCGCGTCGCAAGCCGGCGCGAGCTGGCCTTCGTAGCCGTCCGGCTTGCTGCCCCAGCATGGCAGCCCCTCGTACCAGTACATACACTCGGGCGGATCCTCGAGCAGCGCCCGAACCTCGTCGGTCAGCTCGGGCTCGCCCGGCTCGGAGGCCGGCAGCTTCACGATCGTCCAGCGCTCGAAGCTGGCGCCGTACTGCGCAAAGGCACCGACCCGAGCGAAGCGCGAGTCGGACCCGAACCCGGTGTACTCGAGGATCGTGCACTGCTCGGGGATCGTCTCGCGTTGCTGGTGGACCCACAGCCACTCGCGTGGATCGTTGAACTCGACGTTGCGAATGAAGGGGAGGTGGATCAGCGGTGAGGCGAGCAGATACGCGCCGACGCCCGCGAGGATCAGTCGCTCGCGCGGGTGGCCCTGCACGCGCTGGATCAGGCCCTCGATCCCGCAGGTCGCGAGCAGCACGAAGGGGATCACCAGGTGCAGGTGGTAGCGAGCCTGCATGTAGGGCTCGACCGGGACCACGTAGGCATGCGTGATCAGGAACATCAGCAGCCAGCCGATCAGGAACGCGGCGAGGCGCCTGCGGCCGCGCTCGAGCAAGTCCCAAGCACCGAAGATCGCCAGCAGCGAGAGGCCTGGCGGCGTGAACTCGGGGTTGATCAGGCAGTTGTGCGTGAAGCTGAACGCGACCTCGACGGCGGCCCACAGGGTCGAGAAGCTCAGGCCGCCGCTGACCTGCTCGTCGTACTCCGAGAGCAGGTGTGGGATCCCGAACCCGAAGGTCACCGCGCACACGACCAGGGCGACGAGCACGATCCGGCCCTTGCTCGGCGGCTGCTTGTTGACCCACACGCCCTCGTTGACGAACGCGGTCGCCAAGAGCAGCGGGAAGTAGACCATGTTGTCGGGCCGGACGAAGTAGGTCAGGGCGATCGGCAAGATCGCTAGGATCAGGCAGGTGCCTGCGAACAGCTTGCTGCGCTCGCGGGTCGCCGCGTGGATCAACCCGAACGCGAGCGAGCTGATCGTCATCGAGCCGATGAACGCCACGTCGCTATGCGAGAAGCGCAGGTGCATCGGCAAGAGCACGATCAAGGCGGCGGCGATCAGCGCGGCGCGGTGGCTGGCCAGCAGGTAGCGGGCGTGGACGAAGATCGTCAGCGGGGCGAACAACGAGAGCACCAGCACCGTGGTCGTGATGATCGTGGTCGCCCAGACCGGTTGATCGACGAGCTGGGCCAGCGAGGGGCTGCGCCAGATCATCCCCGCCGGTACGAAGAAGCGCGTGAACGACCAGGCCTCGAGCCCGACCTCGCGCGGCAGGGTCAGGCGCAGGACCACGCCGAGGGTGAAGATGCCAAGCAGCGTGAAGGGGACCCACAGCGGCACGCGAGCCGGCGTGACGCCGTCGCTCCCGGCGGTCGGGGTGCCGAGCAGGTGCGCGACCAAAAACAGCAGCACCAACAAGAACAGCGAGAACACGATCAGGCCGTCGCTCAGCCACGCCCAGGTGGCGTTGGCGAAGCGTCCGGTCTGCACGCCCTCCTTGTCCTCCGCGTAGGCCTGGTTGATCTTCCAGAACGTGCTGGTGTCGTTGCGTTCGAGCGTGGCGATGAGCGTGGCGACGGCGTGCTCGGAGCCCGCGGGCTCGGCGACGATCGTCAACGCGAAGCTCCCGAGCCGGCGAGACTCGGGCGGCGCGTAGTCCGGGTGATCGAGGGTCAGGTGAGCGAAGGTCCGCTCGGGGCCCGCGATCCACAGGTGGATCGTCGAGACCTCGATGCTGAACGAGTGCAGCGACCAACCCGAGCTCAGCTCCTCGCCGAGCTGGTGGGGGGCGAGCAGCGCCTCGATCTCGCCTTCGCGTCCCGCGGAGATCACCGGGCGGGACGCGTGGGCGATGCTGCTGACGAGCAGGACCAGAGCGAAGAGCAAGAGCGCGAACGAGCCGACGAGCGAGTGGACCCGGCAATTGGCGGCGCGCACCGGGGGAGGATAACGAGGTCACGAGCACGAAACCGCCCCGACGCCGGACCCAGTGAGGGGGAGCCGATGGCACGCGAGGGAAGCCGGACCGAGAGAGGCCGAGGACCTGGTTTTGGACGCTCGGTCGGGCCACGCGCAGGTGAATGGGCTACGCATGCGCAGGTGCTCGTCGAGGTCTCGTGCTCGGCCGATCCGGCCCCACCACGACCGTGGCCGCTCCTGCGGCTCGATCGCCTGGCCAGCGCGGTCTCGTGGCAGCACGAGGAGCAGCAGATTCCAGCCGGTCACGCACGTCCGACCCTCGCTCGGGCTATCGTCGACCTCCGCCCGAGAATCTCCGTGACCGAGCTGCCGACTCACTCGTCTGAACGCACAATGGCGGGCCGCTGCGCGAGCGCCCGCGCGACCACTCGTCCCGCCCGCAGCGAGGTGAGCGCATGAATCCGACCCTCCGTCCCCGAGTGCTGGTCATCGACGAACGGCCCGAGCTGCTCCGGCCGCTCGACAAGCTCCTGAGCGGCGAAGCGGAGCTGTTGAGCGTCGCCGATCCGAGCGCGGCGCTCGAGCTGCTGGGACGCGAGCGCGTGGCGGTGATCTTGTGCGAGCAGCGTGGCACGGGCACCGATGGCTTCGAGGTGCTGGCCGCGTGCAAGCGGCTGCAACCGACCACGGTGGTCGTGCTGCTGATCGCCGATGGAGGGCAGGAAGGAGGGGAACAGCGCGACGCGGTTGCGATCCGTGCGATGCAGCTCGGTGCGTTCGATTACCTGTTCGATCCCTTCGATCCCGAGCAGCTGCGCGTGGTCGTCCTTCGCGCGCTCGGTCGAGCCGTTGGTGCGGGCGACGACCCCTTCGGCGCGGGTGAGGCCAGCGAGCTGCTGCCCGGCATCGTGGGCCGCTCGGCGGTTCTCCACGCGCTGGCCGATTCGGTCCGAGGTCTAGCGAGCACCGACGCGACCGTGCTGCTGATCGGGGAGCGCGGCACTGGCAAGCGAGAGATCGCGCGGGCCCTGCACGGGCTCGGTCGTCGGGCGAGCCAGGCCTTCGCGGCGGTCGACTGCGCGGCCTTGGCGGGAGACAGGCTGGAGCTCGAGCTGTTCGGGCGAGCCGGCGCTGCGGGTGATCCTCGTGGAGGAGCATTCGAGCAGGTCGAGGGCGGCACGATCTTCCTCGACGAGATCGGCGAGCTTCGGGCGAGCCTGCAGACCAAGTTGGTACGCGTGCTCGAGCGGCGCTCGGTTCGACGCCTCGGTGAGAGCGAAGAGCGTGCGATCGACGTTCGGGTGATCGCGGCTACGCACCACGATCTCGAGGCGATGGTCCGCGAGGGCACCTTTCGCGCGGACCTCTGGCAGCGACTGAGCGAGCCCTCGGGTAGCGTCATGAAGGCAGTCTTGCGGGTCCCACCGCTGCGCGAGCGCAGCGAGGACATTGCTCTGCTCGCGCGCCGCTTCCTCGAGGATCTCGCCGACAAGCAAGGGCCCCGACCGCGCGAGCTGTCGTCGGCGGCGCTCGGGCTGCTGCGAGCGGCGAGCTGGCCGGGCAACGTCCGGCAGCTGCGAGCGGTGATCGAGCGGGCGAGCAGCGTCGCGCGCGGCCGGGTGATCGATGTCGACGATCTCCCGCCCGAGCTGCGGACGGCCGCGGACGCGAGTCAGGTCGACGACCTCGTCGGGCTGACTTGGCAGCAGGCGATCGATCATGCGCGCGACGGCATGGCGCCTCGCTACCTGCGGAGCCTGCTCGAGGCCGAGCAAGGCAACGTCGTGGCAGCAGCCGCTCGCGCGGGCATCGAGCGAGAGAGCTTCTATCGCTTGCTGCGCAAGTATGGCGTGCGGGCCGACGAGTTCCGCGCCCGCGGAGGTTGAAGAGATGAAGTCGGCGGCGCTCGTGCTCTCGCGTCCCCGCGCGCTCGATCGCCAGCTGCCGCGTGCGCTCTCGGGCTTCGCCACGCTGGTCCTGCTGCTCGCGGGCACCCTCTACGTGGTCAGCGGGAGCGTCGGGTTGGTCGTCGGGGTGCTCGGTTTTTACATGGTCGTCGGCAGCCTCTATCTGCTGGGCGCGTGGGGGAGCACGCGCTGGCTCGCGCGGGTGTGCAGCGGAGCCGCGCTCGCGCTCGAGGCAGGGCGGCTCGACGAGGCTCGTGCGTCGCTCGACATCAACCTCGAGCGGGCCGCCGCGAGCACGCCGATGTATGCGATCGCGATCTGGCTCCGCGCTCGCCTCGCGTTGCTCGACGGCGAGCTCGAGCGTGCTCGCGAGCGGCTATCGACGTTGCTCGGCTGGCACTGGTACATGCCCGGTGGGGTGCTGCAGGCTCACGCGCCGCAGGTCCGCGCCACCTTGATGCTCGTCGAGACGCTCGCGGGTGATCTCGAGCAGGCGCAGCGCTGGCGCGAGGGCGATCGGAGCAGGTGCGAGCACGCGGGCCGTCGCAGCGCCGCCGAAGCGGACGCCCACGCGCGCACGTGGCTGGTCGCCGACGCTGCGTACCTGGCTCGCGCAGACCAGCTCGAGCAGCTGCTCGACTTCCTGGCCCAGCGACGCGAGCTCGCGGCCACGCTGCCGAGGCGTGAGCGACAGTGCTTGGCAGTGCTG
>CBFGLP010001229.1:0-7155 GCA_965649595.1 uncultured Myxococcales bacterium
GGCTCAGCCCGGAGGGCTGACATGGATGGCCCTTTGCCCGGAGGGCTCGGTCCTCGGCCTCCGCTGCCACGACGATCTTGTCGCCGGTGCGCTCGCTCGAGCGCACCGGCGACAAGCTGGTGACTAGCGACTTCGAGGCACGGACGCTCGACGACGCGTCGCGTGCGTGGGCTCAGCCTCGACGATGCCCACGCTTGCCGTGCCGCTTGCCACCAAGCAGCGCGCGGGGGCCCTCCTCGAGCATCTTGTCGGCCAGCAGGTCGCGCTGCTCGGGGGTCAGCACGCCGTGCACGGCGACGAGCAGCTCACCGGGGTTGGGGCGGGCGTCCGCCTGCGGTCGCATGGCATCGAGCATCCCCTCCACGGTAGCGGCGTCGAGCTGCTCGGCCCTGAACGCGTCGGCGAAGCTCGCGAGGGCGGCCGTGTCGGGCTCGGGCCGCTCGCGGGGGGCCTTGTCGGCCACGTGATCGGTGAAGATCGTGGTCAGCGCTTCGGATTGCTCCTCGCTGCAGCTCACGACCCCACACAGCCGCTCGACCTTGCGCTCGGCCTTGGCGGCGGGATCGAAGCGCTTGCCCTCGACGTCGCCTCGCTTGCCGTGCTTGCCCCCGCGCTTGCCGTGGTGGCCGGGGCCGTGGTGACCGAGGAACGCCATCGGTCCGTCTTGCTCGATCTTGGTAGCGATCGTCTCGCGCTGCTCGGGCGTGAGCAGGTCGTGGAGCCCGACGATCATCTTGGCTAGCTCGGCTTTGTGCTCGCCCGGCTCGGGCGGCTGGGGCAGGGCAGCGAGGTCGAGCGTGTCGGCCCGAAACGCGGTAGCCAGCGCCTCGAACTCGGCCTTGCGGGCGTCGTGGTCGGGCCGAGGACCGCGGGCGTCGGCGAGCAGATCCGCGATCGCCTCGCGCTGGGCGTCGCTGCACTCGATCTCGGCGCAGAGCTTGTCGAGCTTGGCCTGGCCGCGCTCGTGGCCGTGCGGGTCAGGGCCGGGCTCGTCGACCGCGAGCTCCGATGCAGGGTCTTCGCCGGAGCGCTCCTCGACCGTCTCTTCGGCCGAGTCGCAAGCGAGGGTGAACACGAGGGGAAGCAGGAGGACGCTGATTCGCTTCATCACGGCTCTTTGATTAGCCCTGCGCCGAGGGTCTCTCCACGAACGCGGCGGCAGCAATTGGTAAAGCCAGCGTGAACCCCAGGATGGCCGGGACCCGACGCTGGCTTTGTCAGAACGACAATCGGGCTGGCTAGGACCCGAACACCCAAGTAAAAGTCGCGGCGCCGTCACGCATGTCGGGCCGCTCGATGCCGAGGCCGTCGATCGCCTTGGTGACGCAGGTCTGGACGTCCTCGGGCGCGGTGCTCTTGGCGGAGTCGGCCTTGGGGTTGATGATCTTGCCGGTCTTCTTCTCGACGGTGAAGTCGACGACGACCTTGCCGGTGCTCGAGCCGAAGCAGGACTTGATGTCGCCCTTGCGGGTGTCGACCAGCTCGCGGGTGACGGTCCGATAGTCTTCGGGTCCGCGCGCGATGCAGGCGGTGGTGGCCAGGGCCAGGGCGGTGCAGGTGAGAACTCGGATTGCGCTGCGCATGGTGGCCTCCTTCAGATGATCGAAGCTCCCGGACGACCGCGGGCGCCACCGCTGCGCGCCTTGACCTTGAACTCGACGCGGCGGTTGGCTTCCTTGCCCTCTTCGGTGTCGTTGTCGGCGATCGGCTCGTTGGGTCCCTTGCCGTCCGACTTCAGCCGGCTCGCCTCGATGCCGTGCTCGACCAGGTAGTTGAGCACCGACGCGGCGCGGTCCTTCGACAGCTTGAGGTTGTGGCTGGCCTTACCCTCGGAGCTGGTGTGACCAATGATCTCGAGCGAGGTGATCTCGGGGTTCTCCTTCAGGATCTCGACGACCTCGTCGAGCAACGAGTGGGACTCGGCCTTGATCACCGCGGAGTTGTAGTCGAACTGGATCTTCTCGGTCAGCGTGATCGCGTCGCCGCTGAGCTGCGCTCGCTTGGGCTTGGTCTCGACCGCGACCGCTGGGGGCTCGGGCTTGGGCGGCTCACCGAGGTTGACGGTGTCCTGGAAGGCGATCGGTCCGCAGGCGGCGAGCAGCAGGCCGAGGCCCACCGTCGACGCGCCCGCAAACCGCACCCGGGGGTTGATGGCTCGCATGGGCCGCATTCGGACACAGCGCCTGGAGGTTGGCAACGGCGCCGCGAGCCATCGCTCCTAGCGACAAGGCTGCGGCCGCTCACGTGCGGGCGTTGGAGCAGGGCCGTAAATCGGGCCGGGGCTGGGCATGCTCGGGATCGCCTGCCGCGAGCACGCGCACCCAGAGCTCAGCCGCCGCAGCACCGGCGGCGGCTCGGAGAACCGGAAGGTCTGCGTCCCGAACGGGTGAGCGTCAGCGACCGTGCAGGAGCACCTTGGTGCCCTCGCTGAAGTTGACCCGGATCTTGTTCTCCTCGACCGCACACACCACCCCAGGACCGAACTTGGGGTGCTGGATCTGCTCGCCTTCGCTGAAGCGCTCGCTGATCTTGTAGGGCCGCGTCGGCTTGCGGGGATCGAGGATGATGCTCGGCGCCGATGCGCTGCTACTGCCGCTGCTCGTCGTCGCGACGCTGGGGGTCGTGCGGACCCGCGGGGTCGCGGGCGTGCGCACGGGCTTGAGGTTGGCGGACGGGGCATCGCCGGTCGGCTTGAAGCGGTGCTGCTTGCCGCACTGCTTGCACTCGACCTTGGTGATCTTTTCGCCAACCTTGGCGACGACCACGTGCCAGACGTCTCCGCAGGTGTTGCACAGGGCCTCGACGTCGGCGCCTACTTCGAAGGCCATGGGGTTCGCTCCTGGATGAGCTCGGCGGCTGTAGCCGGCTCGGTTGGACCCGGCCGCGAGGGGCGGGCCGGCGGGGCGAGTGTAGTCGCAAACGAGCGGCTCGCTGTCCAGCACGACGGTCACGCACGCGTGGGGGAGCGATGCGGCGCGTGGGAGAACCCGCTCGCCGCGTCCAAATTTTGCTGAGCCCGACTGAGCCCTCTCGGCCCGGACGGGCCGACGAAGCCCTCTCGGGTTGGGCGAAGCCCGCCGGGACTAGCTAGGGTCGTCGGGGGACGCACGAGCGCGCAGGGTCGGCGCAGCGGTGAGCCCGACTCAGATCGCACCGAGGCCCGCGAAGAGATCGCGGCCCATCACCGACTCGTAGCCGATCTCGTACTCGTTGGCGGCTCGCGGTCGGGCCAGCTCGCAGTGGGCCTGGCACCCGCAGGTCGGTAGCTCGAGCCCCGCCGCAGCCACGGCTTGCTCGAGCGCGTGGGTCAGCACCTCGGCTCGCCGGGGCTTGAGCTTGCGGATGCTCAGGCCGTCTCGGCCCTCGGAGGGCAGGCCGCCCAGGATCAGCATGGGGTCGACGGCGTAGGCCTTGGCCAGCTCGAGCAGGCCCGCGGTCGAGAGCTCGCGCTGGATTTGCACGAGCGCCGGGATCTGCTCGGGCCGCAGCTCACCGACCTCGAGCACGACACGACGCACATCGGCCGCCTCGACGTTGCGTAGCAGCGGCTCGAAGCCGCCCTTTTGGTCGTGGATGCCCGGCATCAGCGGAGCGAGGCGGGCGATCACGGGCAGCTCGAGGGTCTCGAGGTGCTGGGCCTGTAGAAGGAGGGCCGATGCCGAATCGGCCTCGGCGCCCAACAGCGCACGCTGGATGGTCGGCTTGTGGTGAGCGAGCTCGAGCTCGACCGCGACCCCCGGACCCCGCTCGCGGGCCTCGGTCAACGCGCGCACCACCGGCTTGGGCAGGACGACCCGAGTCCGGACGATGACCCGGCGTCCGCGATCGGAGAGCCATCGAATCGCCGGCTCGACCCAGTCGGCGTCTTGCCGGCTCACCACCATCAAAGTCACGACCGGAATGCGGACACCGCGAGACTCCCGCTCGGCCAAGATTGCCTGGATCGCGGCCTCGACCGCGGCTTCAGCGCGATAGGAGTTGTCTGCACCCAGGCCAGCGCGAGCTGCGGATGCACCTAGGCCGCCAATCACCAAGTGGGTGCCTTCACAGGCCCTTTCGGCCTTGATCGTCCGATTGGGCTGCTCCAGGACCACTGCGTGCCGAAGAGAACTCATGACCAGTCCTGCTTCGATGTATAGTACGCGCGAAGTGCGAAAGCCAGGTTCGGTTATCCACCTGATCCGCGCTGGACAAGCAGCCCTGCCTTGTCTGAGCCGGCATACGTGCGGGGTGGGGAGCGCCCCGGTCGGCGGACTAGGGCCATTCCAGCCAGGTCGGCACGTTTCCCGATTCAACCGAGGGCCTCTTGTGTGCTAGACGACGGCCAAGCCGTGACCCAAGGCAACCGAACGCCGACATCCGCCGACGAGTCGCGCCCCGTCAGCTCTCGAGAAGTCGTCCCCGCGGTCGAGACCGCGAGCGGAGCGGAGCAAGACGAAGCGCAACGCGAAACTGGCGAAGTCGGTAGCCCCACGCCGACCAGCGCTGCACAGGCGCAGGTGCCGACCTCTGCATCCGTAGTTCCCGTGTCTCCCGTCGCCCAGCTGCGCCACGGGGACATCGATCCCGACGCGATCAAGGTCGTCCGCAAGCTGCTCGGCCACGGCCACCAGGCCTATCTGGTTGGTGGCTGTGTTCGCGACCTCTACCTCAACCGCAAGCCCAAGGACTTCGACGTCGCGACCTCGGCCCGACCCGAGGAGATCCGTCGGGTGTTCCGCAACAGCCGGATCATCGGGCGCCGCTTCAAGCTCGCGCACGTGTTCTTCGGCCCGAAGATCATCGAGACCAGCACCTTCCGGGCCAACCCGCAGAACAGCGACGGCGAGGACGAGGACGAGGATCTGCTGATCACCCACGACAACGAGTGGGGCAACGTCGAAGAGGACGCGATCCGGCGCGACTTCACGATCAACGGGCTCTTCCTCGACATCGAGAACGGCAAGATCCTCGACTACGTCGATGGTGTTCGCGACCTCGACCGCGGCATCATCCGCACGATCGGCGAGCCGATGGTCCGGTTCCGCGAGGACCCGGTCCGGATGATCCGGGCGATCAAGTTCGCGGCCCGGCTCGACTTCACCGTCGAGCAAGACTCGTGGCACGCCCTGCTCGAGTGCGCGCCGGACATCGCTCGCTGCAGCCGCGCGCGGCTGGTCGAAGAGCTCTACAAGTTGCTGCGCGGCGGATCTTCCCGGCGGGCGTTCGAGCTGATGCTCGAGGCCGGGCTCTTCCAGCACATCTGGCCGACCTACATTAGCCTCTATGACGAGGTCGGCGGCCTGCATCGGCCGGTCCGCGACGAGCCCCGCGATCTGCCCAGCGGGCTGTTCTGGCGCTACCTCGGGGCGCTCGACGACTACGTCAGCGAGACCGGCCAGACGCCCAGCAACGGGGTCATCCAAGCGGTGCTCTTCGCTCCGCTGCTCGAGGGCGATCTCCTGCACGCGGACCGGGCCGATCTCGACATCCAGATCGACGAGCTGATGACGCCGCCTTGCGGCTCGCTCGGGGTCGCCCGACGCGACCGCGAGCTGGCCCGGCAGATCTTCATGGCCCACCGTCGCATGGTCCAGCCGCGCAAGCGTGGGCGGACCCGGGCGTCGATGGTCCAGCGCGAGTACTTCCTCGACGCGCTGCTCTTCTTGGGCTTCTCGGTCGAGGCGCGCGAGGGCGACGGCGGAGCGCTCGAGCACTGGCAACAGCTCGCGCGCCTGCAGGACCGCACCTCACCGCCGCGCCAGGGACCGGGTCCCGGCGGTGGCGGTGGCGGGGAGTCGAGCGGCTCGGGTGGCGAGTCGGGCGGCGAAGGTCAGCGCAAGCGCAAGCGGGGCGGCAAGCGTCGCCGCAAACGGCCCCGACCCGGCGAGGCTCGCCCGAGCGCGCGCGAGTGAGCCAAGCGCATGGCTCGTCGCAAGCGCAGCCGCGACCACGAGCGGGAGCTCGCGGAGCTCCTCGCCAAGGGCACGACCGATCACTACATCGATCCGGTCCTCTACGACTTCGAGTACGTCGACCAAGACGACGACGTCGACTGGTACGGGGCGCTGGCAGACGAGCGCGCGAGCGGTCGCACGATCCTCGAGCTCGGTGTCGGTAGCGGGCGGATCGCGATCCCGATCGCCCAGGCCGGTCACCGCCTGATCGGCCTCGATCGCATGCCCTCGATGCTCGGGCACCTCGAGACCAAGCTCCAGCGCTTGGCTCAGGCGGGCGAGCCGGTCAAGGGCTCGATCGAGATGCTGGTCGGCGACATGACCGACATCCCGCTGCCGGACGCGAGCGTCGGCTTGGTCATCGCGCCCTTCAACTGCTTGATGCACCTCTACACCTGGCAGCAGCTGCTGGCCTGCTTTCGCTCGGCGTTTCGGGTGCTCGAGCCGGGCGGGACCTTCGCGTTCGACGTGCTGTTGCCCGACTTCGAGTGGCTCAACCTCGATCCGCAAGAGCGCCACTCGGTCACCCGCTTCGTGCATCCGCGGACCGGGGAGAAGATGGTCTATTCGACCAATCACACCTACGACCCGGACACGCAGATCTGCCACATTCGGATCTATTACGACGACGCGACCGGGACCGGTCGCTTTCGTCCCAAGGGCGAGCCGAAGCAGCTCGTGCACCTCGCTCACCGGCAGATCTTCCCCGAGGAGGCGCGGGCGCTGCTGGCTTGGGCGGGGTTCGAGATCGAGAGCCAGACCGGGGACTTCTTGGATCTCGCGCTGACGCGAGACGTCGAGGTCCAGGTGTTTGTCTGTCGCAAGCCAGCGCTCTAGATCGGCGATCGCTGTAGGTGCTCGAGCAATCGCTCGGCACGTTCGGGGACCGGTCCGGGTGGGATCTCGAGCAATTCGTACCCGGCGGCGCGGTAGAGCTGGGCGAGGCGCTCGTTGATCGCCACGGCCTCTGCGATCCGCTGCTCGGCCGGCTTGCCCCAGCGCGGGCGCTGCAGCTCGGGCATGACCTCGAACAGGATCACTCGTCGGTAGCGCGCGACGGGGGTCCAGCTCGGATGATCGGCCGCGTTGGTGTTGCGCAGGAACATCTCGATCGGATCGAGAAAGCCGCGCTCGAGCACGTCGCCCTCGCGCGCGGCGAGCTCGATCGCGCGCTGCTCGGCGAGCACCAGCTCGGTGAACTCCCAGGGGCGGCACATCG
>CBFGLP010001230.1:0-3484 GCA_965649595.1 uncultured Myxococcales bacterium
GGTCGTGCCCTCGCGGACCGAGAACACCAGCATCGCCATGGCCATGCCGCCATGGAAGCTGTGGTGGGTCATGACCGACTGATCGCCGCGGGCCATCAGCTCGGCCATGATGAAGTAGAGCAGCATCGGGCTGTTCATCCCGCCGAACTCGCGCGGGAGCGTCAGCCAGTGCAGATCGAGCTCGCGGATGCGATCGAAGATCGCCTGCATGCGCTCGCCCGCGAGCACCTCGCCGTCGATGATGCCTTGCTCCTGCGTGTCGAGCTCGTGCACGTAGGGGGCGATCTCGGCGGCCACGAACTCGCCGATCATGTTGGCGAAGTCGCGATAGGTCTCGACCGCCTCGGTGGTGCTGCTCGGGCCGTCCGGCGCCTTGAAGTTCCACTCGGTGACCCGGACGATCGGATCCCAGTCGAGGCCCTTGTCGAAGTAGTAGTGGAGGTCGTCGTTGTCTGCGAAGAAGTTGGACATGGGGTGACCTACTCGGCGGCGCTGTCTTGGTCCTGCGCACTGGAGCCGCTCGGAGTCGAGACCGAGCGCTCGTCGTCGCGTCGACGTGGGCGAAACAAGCTGGTGCGAGCGATGCGGAGCAGCTCGGCGATGTGGCGCTCGAGCAGCTGCTCGCGGGGCGTGTGCTCGGGCGAGAGCGCGACGACCGACTCGAAGGTCGCGACGCTGCCGAGCACCAACACGGTGACGTGGGCGACGTAGGCCTCGGGATCGACGTCGATCCACAAGCGCCCCTGCTCCTGCCCGCGCCGGATGTAATCGGCCACGATCGTCGCCCACGGGCGCACGTGGGCCTCGATCAAGGGGTGCATCTCCTCGGGCCGATCGAGCAGCTCGCGGAGGATCAAGCGGGCACGATCGCGATCCTCGACGAAGAACGCGACGGTCTTGGAGATGACCGCGTCGAATTGCTCCGAGCCAGTGGTCGCCGCCATCAAGAGCTTGGGCAGCACGTCGTTCCAGTGCGCGAGCAGGTTCTCGAGCACCGCCCGACGCAGCGTGTCCTTGCTCTGGAAGTGATAGAGGAGCGAGGGCTTGCGGATGCCGACGAGCTGCGCGATATCCGCGAGCGAGACGCCATCGAAGCCACGCGCCGCGAACAGGCGGGTGGCCTGCTCGAGGATCTGCTTCGCAACGTCCGCACGACTGGGTGCACGATTGGGCGCGCGAGATGAACGAGAGGTAGACACTTGGCTACCGAAGGATCGGCAGGTGTCTACCACTCGGTAGGCATAGGGTCAACCGGGCTCCGCGCAAATCGATGAGCATGGCTGATTAGGGGCCCATTCGATGTGCGAGAACAAATCACCGTAATATCGGTGGAAGCTTCGAGACACACCGATATTACGGTGATGGTGTCGATCTCAGGACCGCGTACGTAGCTGGCTAGCTTATCCGCCACGTCGATCGTCCTCTACGTAGCCAGTGGGCAAGCCAGCTCGAGCTCGGCGTCTGCGAATCTTGCAACTCGAACGCTACTCCCGAATCGTGACAGTGGGTCGAATTGCGGAAGCCAGCGGCTGGCAGGGCGCATGCAATGCGCGGGTAGTCGGTGAGCGCCGGGACTGGTGCCGGCCACGGGAGGGACACGGGGATGTCGACGAGGATGGCGAGGTCGGGCGTCGGTCTGCGAGGGCCGATAGGCTGGGCACGGGCGCCCATCCGAGCGAGGATCGGGGACCTCGAGATCGTGGTCCCTCCCCCTCGCTCGATCCATCCCCCCGCGACCCCGCGCCTGCGCACCGGCTGCCTGGTCTGCGGCTACGCGCTGCTCGGCTACCTCGGCTTCCTGGCGATCTCGTCCGTGCTGATCGCGTTCACGACCGACTGGTCGTTGCTGCCTCGCACGATCGATGGGCCCATCCGCAGCGCCTGGCCGCTCGCCCTCGCCGTCGACCTCGCGCTCTTGCTCGGCTTCGGGCTTCAGCACTCGCTGATGGCGCGACCTTGGTTCAAGCAGGTGTTCACGCGCCGGTTTCCCGAGGTCACGTTGCGCAGCAGCTACGTGTGGGCGAGCAACCTCGCGCTCTTGCTGCTGCTGCTCGCCTGGCAGCCGATCGGCGGCACGCTCTGGTCGATCGAGGAGCCGGCCGCTCGGCTGTTCCTCCAGATCGCCGGGGCGCTCGGATGGCTGGCCGCGGTCGCGTGCACCTTCACCCATGATCACTTCGAGTTCTTCGGCCTCCGACAGGCCTGGGACCACTCGCGCGGGCTCTCGTCGCCCAAGTCACCGCTGCGCGAGGTCGGGCTCTATCGCTTCGTCCGCCACCCGATGATGACCTTCGTAATGATCGCGCTGTGGCTGACGCCCACGATGACGGTCGGGCATTTGCTCTTCGTGATTGCGATGAGCATCTACGTGGTCGTCGGCATCCACTTCGAAGAGCGGTCGCTGCAGCGGGAGTTCGGCTCGTCGTACGTGGACTACAAGCGCCGCGTCCCCCGCTTTCTCCCGCGGGTTTGGTGAAAGAAAACCACCGCCGATCCGCCCCGGCGAATGTGTACACTGGCCCGGGGTGCCGATGCCCACGACCAGCAGCAAGCGCGGAATCGTTGTCGGATTGGTGGCGCTCGTGCTCGGGTGCGCTTCGGGAGCGAGCGACGGAGGCGACGACACCTTCGGTACCTTCAGCACCACCGTCCCCAGTGACGATGATGATGACGACACCGACGACGAGGCTGGTGACTCGCAGAGCGAGGAGTCGGGTTCGGACGCTTGCGGTGATGGGGTCCGCAGCGGCGGCGAAGCCTGCGATGGAAGCGATCTCGCCGGTCAGAGCTGCGCGCTGCTCGGCTACGCCGGAGGCACGCTCGCCTGTCGGCCCGACTGCTCGTTCGACACCACGGGCTGCTCGAACGACGCCTGTGGCAACGGCGTGATCGAGGGCGCCGAGGTCTGCGACGCAGCCAACCTCGACGGGGCCACCTGCGCGTCGCTGGGCTTCAGCGGCGGCACGCTGCTGTGCACCGAGTCCTGCACCGGCTTCGACTCGAGCATGTGCACGCTCGCCAGCTGCGGGAACGGCACGCTCGAGGGCAACGAGGTCTGCGACGGCGGCAACCTCGACGGCCAGACCTGCATCACGCTCGGCTACACCAGCGGCCTGCTCGCCTGCTCGCCCAGCTGCGCGTTCGATACGTCCGGCTGCAGCACGACCACCTGCGGCAACGGTCAGGTCGACGGCGGCGAGACCTGTGACGGCTTCAACCTCGCGGGCCAGAGCTGCGCGACGCAGGGCTACGGCCGCGGCACGCTGAACTGCACCGCCAACTGCAGCGGGTTCGACCCCAGCCTGTGCAACGATGGAAATTGTTGCACGGCCAAGCTGACCTCCGGCTGCCAGGTGCCCTTCGTCGAGAACTGCGTGTGCGCGTTCGATGCCTATTGCTGCACGAACGCGTGGGACGACCAGTGCGTGCTCGAGGCGATCACCGACTGCGCGGCGCAGTGCTGAGCCCCTCGGCCCGGACGGGC
>CBFGLP010001231.1:0-7344 GCA_965649595.1 uncultured Myxococcales bacterium
ATCTACGACGGCGACTACATCTTCGTCCGCAAGCAGTCGAGCGCCGACAACGGCGAGATCGTGGTCGCGATGATCGAGGGCGAGGCGACCTGCAAGCGCATCTATCACGAAGGTGATCGGATCCGCCTGCAGCCGGCCAACGAGACGATGGCACCGATCTACGTGCATCGGTCCGAGTTCCGAGCGATCGACATCCTCGGAAAAGTCGTCGGCATGTATCGCAAGATGTGAGCGGGCACGGGCGCGCTCGGGATAGCATTCGCGCAATGCCGTCTCGCGCCGGTGTCTGGCTCCCCATCGTATTCGTGCTGCTGGCTTGCCAACCCTCGCCCCCCACAGGCGAGGACGATGTTGGCGGGGGAAGCGGGTCGGGCGAGCCCGAGAGCGAGAGCAGCGACTCGGACGCGACCAACGATGGCGTCGATTCGAGCGAGGCTGAGACCGAGCTCGAATCCGAATCCGAGACCGGCGAGCCCGACACCTGGCGGAGCGCGCTCTACCCCGAAAACTGGGCGCCAGGCTTCGCCGACGACGAGGGTCGTTTCCTTCACGACTTCTCGTGGGCCGGCTACCACAATGGCGAGGAGCTGCCCGAGCGGATCCCCGGGGTCATGCTCTCGGTGATCGATTTCGGAGCCGATCCGAGCGGCCAGACCGACAGCACCGGCGGCATCCAGGCGACGATCGATGCAGTCGGCGAGGCCGGCGGTGGCGTCGTGCACCTGCCCGCCGGATCGTATCGCTGCGACGGCCTGCTCGAGCTCGACACCAGCGGCGTGGTCATCCGCGGCGATGGCCCCGACGCGACCTTGCTGTGGTTCACCCGCTCGGAGGGTCTGTCGGGCGTCGACCACCTGACCCTGCGCGGTGCCGTCACCACCGGCGCCGAGCTCCCGCTGATCGCCGACGCCGAGGCGCTGAGCCACGAGGTCTGGGTCGATGACGCCGCAGGGTTGAGCGTCGGGGACTCGGTCGCGCTCGGCTTCGTGATCACCGACGCGTTCATCGAGGACCACCAGATGACCGGCATCTGGATGAGCTTCAACGGCCAGTGGCGGCCCTTCTTTCGGCGCGAGGTCGAAGCGATCGAGTGCGAGGCGCAGGGCTGTAGGATCCAGCTCGACGTGCCGCTGCGCTACCCGGCGTTGCTGCGCGACCAAGCCAGCCTCCGCGTCGAGTCGGGCTACCTGAGCGAGGTCGGCGTCGAGCACCTCGCGATCTCGACCGTCGTCGAGTGGGAGGCCGCGTGGGCCAACGAGCTGTCCCACGCGATCGGGCTGATCGGCGTGGCCGACGGCTGGATCCGCGACGTGCACAGCTTCGAGTCGCCCAACAGCATGGATGGCCGCGGCCGCCACCTGATGTCTGGCGGTGTCTTCGTGCGCGACTCGAAGCGAGTGACGATCGTCGAATCGATCATGGCCCGCCCGCAAAACCGCGGCGATGGAGGTAACGGCTACCTGTTCGAGATCTCGCGCAGCAACGAGATCCTGACCCGCGACTGCGAAGGGCTCGAAGGCCGGCACAACTTCATCCAGAACTGGGACTTCGGGACCAGCGGCTGCGTGTGGCTGCGAGTCACCAGCCAAGGTGGCCTCGAGGTCGCCGGCCCGAGTGAGAGCATCACGTTCCCCGGGACCTCCGAGTTCCACCACTCGCTGGCCATGGCCAACTTGATCGACAGCAGCACGCTCGACGACGGTTGGCACGCCGTCAATCGCAACGCCTTCAGCAGCGGGGCCGGACACTCCGCCACCCAGAACGTGCTCTGGAACGTCGCCGGAGCGGGCACCATCCGCAGCTTTCAAGCCGGTTGGGGCTACGTGATCGGCACCGAAGGCGTGACTGTCCGCCGCCTGCTCCGCGAGGCCCAGCTCTTCGACTCGCTCTACACCGAGCCTGAAGACTGGCTCGAGGGCGAGAACGAGGGCTCATCTGTGGCCCCGGCCTCGCTTTACGAAGACCAGCTCGCCAAGCGGCTCGGTCGCTGAGCCTCGCCACGGACTCCAAAAACGCGTGCTCGAGCAATCGACTCGGACCGCGCAGGGCGAGCGCGGCGAGCGTCGACCCGCGGCCTGACCAACCCCGGCACACGTGAGGGAAGGGGGGCCTGAACGGCCTCATCGGTTTAGATCCGGTGAGCGCGTTCGGGTTCGTGTAGGGCGGAGGAGCCCCGCGGCGATAGGGGTGGCGGAGATCGCTGGTGCGATCAGTCCCCCAGCATAACCCTGCTACCCTGAGCCCGATCGTGCCGGTCCTACGAGCAGACGCGAGGCGGCGCCGCGGCATCCCGCTCGGGATCGCGCTCGGCTTGCTCGCGCTCTCGCTCGGCAGCAACTTCGCGCTCGTCCGCAGCAGCATGGTGCTGCTCGAGGCCGAGCCCTTCGAGCCCGAAGAAGAGCTGCTCATCGTCGACCTCACCGAGCCGCTCCCGCCCGAGCCGCTCCCGCCCGAGCCCGAGCCACCTCCGCCCGAAGAGGAAAAGGAGGAAGAGGAGCTCGAGCCCGAGCCACGCGATGAGCTCGAGCTGATCGAGCCGGAGCCGGAAGAGGAGCCGGAGCCCGAGCCGGAACCCGAGCCGGAGCCGGAGCCCGCCCCCGTCGAGGAGCCACCACCGGAGATCGAGCCGCTCGACGCCCGCATGAAGATGGTCGAGCAGCTCGATGAGCTCGACGACAACCAGACCAACGAGAACGCGGACTATCTGTCCAACATCGATCGCAAGGTCGAGGAGCAGACCCAGGCCGAGATCACCAACTTGGTCGAGGACGCCAAGGAGATCGAAGCCAGCCAGCTCGAGCCCAGCCAGAGCCCCGAGCGCGGCACCGCGAGCGAGGACGTCGTCGCCCAGACCGAGCAGCAGCGCAGCCTCGACCAGCGCAAGGCCCCCGACGTCGAGCGCGACAAGGTCGACCAGCGGCCCGAGCAGGACGATCCCAAGCCCGAGTCGCTGCTCGCGACGCGAGAGCTCGCTCCCCGCGAGCACAGCGAGGCGCTCGAGGCCCAAGAGCAGCTAGCGATCGAGGCCGAGGACGGCGTGGTCGCGACCGAGCAGCTCGAGTCCGCCAGCGTGCTGCCGCAGGATCAGCAGGCCCGCACCGCGACCCGCGATCCTCGCTACCGCTTCAAGCTCACCGATAACGAGATGGACGCGCTGTTCGGCAAGGACAAGCGCGCGCCCGCCAACACCGAGTCGCTGACGCTGAGCAAGAACGAGGGCGTGTGGGACAACGCCCGCAAGGCCTTCCAGTCGCCGCTCGAGAACATGGTGCCCGAGGTCAAGGTCGGCAATCAGACCGCCCTCAACTCGCGCAAGCACCCCTTCGCCCGCTTCATCGCGACCATGCACCGTGGCATCCACGAGGGCTGGGCGTTCGGCTACCTCGACGCGCTCGACAACAACGGGGCCAGCCACCCGCTCAACGACCTGGGCTTGTGGACCAAGGTCGAGATCGTGCTCAACGGCGACGGCTCGATCGACAAGGTCATCACCGTTCATCACTCTGGCAACTCGTCGTTCGACGCAGCCGCGCGCGAGGTCGTCCACGCGGCCGGGCCCTTCCCGGAGCCGCCCTCCGCGATCAAGAGCGGCAACGGCAAGGTCTACATTCACTGGGCCTTTCACCGCGACGATCGGGCCTGCGGCACCTTCTTGGCCGAGCCCTTCATCCTCGACAACGCGGGCGCCGGCGACCGTCCCGATCCGCACACCGAGTTCCACTTCAGCGAGGGCGGCCACCAGCACGAGCACGGTGAGGGCGAGGGCCCGCGTCCGCTCGCGCGCGAGGGCTCGAGCAACCTCAGCTCGGTCGGCGGCGAAGAGGAGACCGAGGAGCTGCGCCGCGGTGGCCAAGGCGATCCGGCTGGGCAGGTCGCGCCCGCGCCCGCGCCGAAGCCCGCCGGGACCAAGCCGCCCACCCCGGCGCCGAAGCCCGGCGCCTCGCAAGCTGCTCCTGGTCCGGTGGTCGCTCCGGGAGGCCAAGGTCCTGGCGGTCTCGGTGTTGGCCAAGCCGGTACGCCTGGCGCCGGGGTCCCTGGTGGCACCGCTCCGGTCGGCTCCGGTCGGGGTAGCGGCGGCGTCCCGACCGGCGGCGTCCCGACCGGCGGCTCCAACCTCGGCCGTGGCTCATCGGGCTCGTCCGCCGGCTCTGGCTCGACCGGCACGACTGGACCCGGATCGCTGTCGCTCTCCGGAGCCCGCTCGAACAGCACGCCCGCGCCGGCCCCTGCTACGAGCAGCAACGCCGAAGGCGAGATCGATCCCTTGGCCGAGACTATCGCTGGCAACTGGGCGCGCGCGTTCGGCAAGGGCCAGGTCGCCAGCCTGCTCAACCGCAGCACCACGCCCTTCCGCTCCGGCTCCAAGATCGCCGCCAAGACCCCGGAGGAGCTCGAGGCCCTGCTCGCCGCGCTCGCCGACGAGTACGAGGGCTCGAGCGCCAAGCTCGACGGCGTCTACACGGCGGCCGGCCTGCGCAAGCGCTTCAGCTCGGTGCCCGATGGCGTGCAGGAGGGCAGCGACATGCTCTACGCCGTCGTCGAGATCGGCGGCGACTCGCTCGTGGTGATGCTCGAGAAGCGCTACGGCAGCTGGAAGGCCGTCGGGATCACTCGCTAGCGATCACCGACGGCCTCTGCGGTCACTTCCGCACAAAGTCGATCTTGTTGATCTTCACGTCGTCGAAGGGCCGGTGATCCACGCCAGGTCGCGTCTGCACGCGGACCTTCGAGATCTCGGTCGCGATCGTCGGATCGCACTTGCCGAAGATCGCGTGGCGATCGTCGAGCTGCGAGGTCTTGGCGACTGTCACGAAGAACTGCGAGCTGCCGGTGTTGCCGATCGTCTGGCCGGTCAGCGGATCGACCATCAGCTTCTGCGTCATCTGATCGACCGGGTTGCGGTTGGCCATCGACAGGATGCCGGGGCCCGAGTGGCGAAGATCCGGGTGGAACTCGTCGGGGATGAAGTAACCGGGCGTGCCGGTGCCGGTGCCGGTCCGATCGCCGCCTTGGATCATGAACCCCTCGATCACGCGGTGGAAGATCGTCCCGTCGAAGAAGCGCTCCTTCTTCCACTCGGTCGACTTCTTGTCGCGCGGGTCGAGGAAGGGCCGGATCCCGCGCGCGAGCCCGACGAAGTTGGCGACCGTCAGCGGGGCCTTGTCCTCGAACAGCTCGCACTCGAAGCTGCCCATCGTCGTGTCGAACACCGCGGTCAGCTTGCCCTTGGTCTTGTCGGCGAGGTTCGGGTCGCCCTCGAAGGCCATCTCGAGCGTGAAGGGCCCGTCGATCGGATCGCCTTGGGCCTTGTTATAGGACCACACGTCGGCGGCCACGATCCCGCGGACCATCTGGTTGCGCTTGAACTGCTTGGCTGGGCGCTTGTCGCCCGCGCACGCACACCCCTCGCCCTCGGGCTTGTCGCAGGACGTGCCGGCGGGCAGGCACTCGTCGCCGCAGGGCGTTCCATCCACGCAGTAGCGGCAGCAGCCATCGGCTGCGGCCGCGGGCTGGTCTTTGTCCGCGCCCGCCCGATCGGCACGCTTGCCGGACTTATCGCTCGATCCTTTGTCTTTGTCGGCGTCCTTCGCCGCGCCCTTGCTCTTGTCGGCGGAGGGCGGCTGCGTGCAGGCCGAGCCCGCCAGCACGACGCTGGCGAGGGCTACGAGCGTGAAGGATGCGAGGCGCTTTGGACGTGGGTGGATCAACATGCTCGCTCCCATGACGTGGGGCTCACTGCTACCACGATGCTCGCGTGGGACCCAAGCTCACGCTAATCTCGCCGCCGTGAGCGCCCCGTCCGACCCGTCGCCAGCTCGCTTCGTCCATAGGAGCTCGAGCTGGCGCTGGTACGCGCGCGATCTGCTGACTGCCGCCCTCGCGCTGAGCCTCGTGCTCAGCGGGGCGACCGGCTGCAAGAACCGTCGTCGCGATCGCACCCCGCTGCTCGGCGACCTCAACCCGCCCCGCGACGCCGCCGACTGGGAGTCCCGCTTCGCGGTCGCGTTCGACGACTCCTATACGCCGACCTCCATCAACCTGCAGGGCCGCGCGCCCAACGACGTGCTCGACCAGCAGCTCTTTCAGGCGCGGCTCGGCCACGCCGCGCTGATCCTGCTGGTCCGGGTCGAGCAGGTCTGGGGCCGCGGGCGCTACCAGGCTCGGCAAAAGCAGTTCGTCGAGGTCCAGGTCGGCGAGGTCCTGATGGGCAGCCTGCCCAAGGACGCTCCCGACCGCCTGATGATCGAGGTCGACTCGACCGACGAGCTGCCCGGCGCGCTCAAGGGCGAGATCATGCTGCTCTTCGTCCGCTGGGACGCCAAAGCCGAGCCGCCCTATCACCACCACCTGATGCCCGCCGACGAGGAGCTCGTCGCGCTGATCAACGCCATGGTCGAGCACGCCAAGGCCGAGGGGGTGCTCGACAAGCAGGGCGAGGAGACCACCGGCAGCAAGCGCAAGCGCGGCAAGAAGGGCAAGCGCGGCAAGAAATCGGCGGGCAAGGGCGGCAACGAGAAGGGCAACAAGCGCGGCGCGCCCGACGAGCCCGTCGACGACTCGCAGCCGATCGACGGCGGCACACCCATCCTCTACGAGCCCGGCGATCCCAGCTCGGATGCAGCCGCCGCCGGCTCGGAGTCACCCGAGGTTCAACCCGATGCGGGCACTGGTCTGCAGGACCTCGGCGGCGAGCCCACTGCGCCACCTCCTAGTGAAGGTTCGAGCCCGCAGCCCTCCGGGCAAGGGGCCATCCATGTCAGCCCTCCGGGCTGAGCGCTGAACATCGTGGATGTGGCCCACGACTCAGTGAGCCGATCCAGCGAGCTGACGCACCATTAAACTTCCCTCGGTGGTCTTGCCTTCTTCGCTGGTGGCGATAAGGTGAGCGGGTTCTGACGGACGGCTCGGGCGCTTCGGCGCCCAACCTCGAAGAGGCGAGCCGGACGCCACGACACGTCGACCTCTGACCCTCAGCCAGTCCCTCGAGCTCATGAGTTGGGCTCAAACCTCGGGACTGTAGAGGGTTGTCGACGCGGGCGGTCCCGACTCTCCGAGAGTCAGCTCCCATCCCCGGCAAAAAAAACTTCTTCCGAAGTCTTGACGCCGGCCCCGATGACGAGTAGAAACCGCCTCCCTTCGCCGGGCTGAACCAACCGCCCGGACACGCCGAAAGGCGAGCGGCCCAACAGGGCCAATCGCTGAAGCGGCAGGGAAACTTCGCTTCCTGAAAACTGGAGAGCAGAACACGGACCACGGAACCGCAATGGGTCCGAGCAGGTGCGAGGCTATCGCCGAAAGGTGAAGCAAGCGCCGCCGGATGCCTGCGGGACACCCGTCGCGTGC